>JAOUMY010000002.1:300000-522840 GCA_029881255.1 Gammaproteobacteria bacterium
GGCAACAGTGAATAACGAACTTCCACCTTAGACAAGGCTACTGAAGCATTGCCTAACTGGGCATCCTTCCACTCAAGCGCAATCTCATCCAGGTCTACATCGCCAAATAAATCCACACTGATGTTTTTGGCCTGAAAACCGGTGACTCCCGCGTCACTTAACGAAGATTGCGCGATTGAAACAATAGGGCCGGTCAAGCCCCCTGAGAGTAAGGCAATATGCAAGGCCACAATCCCCAAAAGACCCACGCCAGAAACGGCGAGCAAGCCTTTCAGTATCGAGCTTTTGTTGAACAGTTTACCTGGGGGGGCGCCATCCTTGCCCAATTCGGTACTAATTGTTGTCGGCTCCGTTGTTAATCCAGGCTATTAGCTGTGTCTTTAAATTTTCGGACTCAACGTGAGTCTTGTTGAGCACATGCACATTGAAAGAGGTCGTACATTCATAAGTCGTGCTAAAGCTGCTGGAAGAACTTTCGATTAACGACGCAAGTAGTAAAGAACCGTCCGCGTTGGCGGGATCAATATAAGCATAGTCGCGGCATTCACTATTTATGTTCCATGAGTAATCGCTAGCGGTTTTTTGATAAAGTCCTGCGTAAAACGCTGCCTTGCTACTCATGTCTGGCCCGTCACCCAAATCCGCATTACTCGGCTCATGACAGTTTGGCCCACAACCACTGAAATAGGATTCCCACAAACTCGTGTAGGTAGGCTGAACATCAGCATAAGGATCTTTATCAAGCTGGCTCAACATATCACAGGCGTTAATCACTACAACGACTAACAGCAACAGTCCCACAAACCACAGTTTGCGCACCGTGTTTCCATTCATACCCTATTCTCCTTCTGGCCGTCCGCGCTATGAAACGATTATTCTAGTACAATCACGCAAGCGCGGAAAAGTTGAAAAGACAGATCAATGACACATGAACAATATTGTCCTTTTGCCAAAGCCATCTTTAATGGATGTGTACAATGCGCCTATGCACTCAAGTTAGACCAACGCACCCGCAAAGTAAATTGTCAGCAGGCCATTGATAAACGCCCTTCATGCATCGAATTAAACGAGCTGTTACTAAGCCAATTCAATATACTCGATAATGTCGAGCAACACGGCGAAATTTCATACTCCCAAAGACTGAAACTTGTGTGCGGCGGAATAGCGGGTATACAAAGTTTGCTAGACAAAACCTCCGCACAAGCCCCAGATGTCCAGCAAACCATTTCCTCGGTACAGCACGCCTATAACACGCTTTCAGATTTCCCGTTTCATGAGCTAGCAAATTTCATTCTCGGTTTTGACGTTCGTAGAAACAGACGTCGTTAAACCCCGTGCGGTTAGGAATCCGCCATTTCGCCAAGCGGTATCGACTACTAGTCTATTTGCACTAGTTACCACAATCCGTACTAGCCATCCTCATCTGTAACAGGAGTTGGCTTTATGCCCACACGTCCGTGAGCCGTGAAGAGGCAAAATCCTGTACCACACTCGTGTTTTCCCGCACTCAAACGTGACAAAGCAGCCTTTTATCCAATTGTGTTCGGGGAATATCAGCAAGAAGAAAAATTTATTTTTTTATCAACACAATCAGCTGTTGCAATTAGCCGACACTTTATTCAGAATAACCATATACTTACAAAAAACCAAACAGCTGTTCTGCCGTAATTAGGCAAAGAAATCCGATAGTTATGACCTTGTATTTATAAAGTCTTTTAACTATCATACCCACAGATAACAGTTTTCCACATAGAGGGAACAAAAAGATGAAAAGAATAATGTCTGTTTTGGGCTGCTTGTTCGCGATTAGTACCGCGAATGCCACACCGGTCGTCATCGGTTTCGACGATTTGAGCGCAGGTGTCGTTGTTGGGGGACACTATTCGGGGCTAGGCGTCACTTTCGTAGACGCACTGACTACGAGCAGTGCTTTGCCAGGGACTTCAACACCGACGGCTCTCCGACACACCGACACCTACCGACCACAGCCAAGCAATCCGATTGAAGCCATATTTGACTCGGCGGTTGATTCTGTCAGCTTGACCGGTATAGATGTTGGTGTCGCCGGGTTCGTCTTGAGTGCATATGACGATGTTAGCGGTGGAAATCTACTGGCGTACTCAGAAGTATTTGGAACAGATTTAGGCGTAGGTCAAAGCTTTACTTTGTCCGTAGCTGCTACAGGTATACGTCGAGTGGAGTTTTCACAGGCGCACCTTGACCAAACTGATGGAATATTATTTGATAATTTCACATTTGAAGTTGCCCAAGTTAGCCCTCCGCCACCTCCGGCTACTCCAGCCGATGTCCCTGAACCTATCAGTGCCGCATTGTTTGGATTAGGTCTAGTCGGCATCGGTGCGAGTCGTATGCGTCGAAAGTCTAAGCCTAGCCCCCCCCCCAAAGAGGGATAACTAAGACGAAAAACCGGCCAAATGGCCGGTTTTTTGGTTTATGTCAAAACCAAACGCCAATCCCCCATTGTTATCCCAGCTTCAATAGGGTGGCCTGCAGTCCAGTATTCACGATAATTGTGTCCACTGCCATTTGTACCATCGGGCCTGGCGTTCAAAAACCTGACTCACTCAAACCGCCCCATGGAATATTAGCAATCCGTGATATTCCACGCAGTTCTGACATCTCATCCGCTAGACAAAGCCAAAACACAAAAATAGCCATTAAAATGTATCTAAAAATGAACGATAAGCTAGGGAATATTCCATTGTTTGAGGGACTACTTACCCATGGCAGGCTTTATTTCAATAAGTCGACTATATGCAATTATCGCGATTTTCGTTGCCGCTTCAATTGGTCAAATACCGAGCTTCCTCGCTGGTGACGTTTTGGCAGCTGTTACTGGGGGGATAATTACCACGATACTCGCCATCACTTTGCTATTGTTTGTGCTTCCATTCATAAACAAACACACTAATACACTAGGATCGACTCTTGCCGGGATTGCAAATGGCAGCATTAGCAAATCCACGCCTTTGGAAAAAACTGGAAACCCGGCACTAGACCAAGTCATTGAACTCTACAACTCAGTTATCCAACAGTTTGGCAACAGCTACACAAAAATCATGTCTACCGTGAACAAACTCGACTTCACGACTTCACGGCTCACAGACGTTACCGAACGCACCGAGAAAAACACGCGGAAACAACGCAACGAGACCGAACAAGTTGCCGCCGCAATGAATGAAATGGCAGCGACAGTCGACGAAGTTGCGCGCAATGCCGCACAGGCATCAGCCGCTACGTCTCAGGCAAACAACGCCGCGAGTAGCGGTGTCTCGGTCGCAACGCATACCCAAAAGGAAATCGCCGGTCTTGTAGCCGATATTGAGCGGTCCTCAGACGTTATCTCTGTCTTAAAGTCTGAAAGCGAGAATATCGGTGTTGTGCTCGACGTTATCAAAAACATTGCGGAACAAACAAACCTACTCGCGTTAAATGCCGCCATAGAGGCGGCGCGCGCTGGTGAACAAGGAAGAGGATTCGCTGTCGTCGCCGATGAAGTTCGCACCTTGGCAAGTCGCACACAAGACTCCACAAGTGAAATCGAAGTCATGATCAGTCGCCTGCAAGGCGGCGTAAATAATGCTGTGTCGGTAATGCAACACTCAATGGAAAAAGGACGTCGCGGTGAAGAGTCTGTTGGCAATACCCTTGCCTCGTTAAATGAAATACTTTCGGCGGTAAAACATATTGATAATATGAATACACAGATCGCAGCGGCAGCGGAACAACAAAGCAAAGTCGCAAACGAAATCGGACGCAATATTGTTGCAATAAATGATATAGCGGTAATGACCGCCGAAGATGCTAGTGAGTCACGAGAGACCGGTGTTGAACTTGCTGGACTATCCATACAGCTTGGAGATTTTCTCAAGCAAGTTGGATTGAGTAAAAATAATAGCCTTGATTTATCGTCTGCAAAGGCCGCACATCTAAACTGGAAAACACGCCTGCGTTCGTTTTTGGACGGAAAAGAAAGTCTCACTCGTGAACAGGCAGTATCACATCACCACTGTGCATTTGGTAAGTGGTATTACTCAGAGGGCCTGCAAAGCTTCGGACATTTGAAGGCTATAAAGGCCGTGGAAGACCCTCATGCAGATCTTCATCGACTCATTAAAACAATTATCGAATTGAAAGAACAAGGGCGAACTACAGAGGCAGAAAAAGAATATGCCAAGGTGGCAGGGATTTCCGAGAAGATCGTGTCTTTGTTGGATCAGGCGGAGCGTGAGGCTAGATAGCACCGCTATCACTTGCAGGCTTGGAATCACATCCGCTAGGCAAGTTGGACCTGGCTCAACCGACTCTTATTGTCGCAAAAAATCTTCATGTTTCATCGACCCTATTAACAAAAAGCTTCCCAGAGCACTGAAACAAACAAGCCGACACGAAGGCCGGCTTGTTTGAATTTAAGAACAAGTAATTCTATTTCTTCTTCGGCGCATACAAATCCGTACACGTCCCCTCAGCCACCTCTGCGGCAAAGTTAAACGTCTCGGATAGCGTCGGATGCGGATGTATCGACAAGGCAATGTCTTCGATATCTGCCCCCATTTCCAGGGCCAATACCGCTTCGGCTACCAGTTCACCCGCGTTCGGTCCGCACATAGCGGCGCCGATGAGTTTGTGGTTTTCGTCGAAGAGTACCTTGGTCATGCCTTCGTCACGTCCGAGAGACAAGGAACGTCCACTCGCCGCCCACGGGAAAACGCCTTTTTCGTAGGCAATGCCTTTGGCCTTGCACTGTTCTTCGGTCATGCCCATCCAGGCGACTTCCGGATCAGTGTAAGCAACCGACGGAATCGTGCGCGCATCAAAGAATGATTTTTCACCAGCAATATTTTGTGCGGCAATCTTGCCTTCATGCGTGGCCTTGTGTGCCAACATCGGCTGGCCGACTACGTCGCCTATCGCAAAAATGTGAGACACATTGGTACGCATTTGTTTGTCGACGGGAATAAAGCCGCGATCATCAACGAATACACCGGCCTTGTCTGCATCGATCATTTTACCGTTAGGGCTGCGACCGATAGCGACGAGTACACGATCAAAGGTATCTTCGGCGGGGGCCTTCTTGCCTTCGAACTTACACACCAAACCTTTGTCTGTCGGTGTGATCTCGGTCACCTTGGTATCGAGGAAAATGTTTTCGTATTTATTCTTAATACGACGTTCAAGTGGGCGTACCACGTCACGGTCCGCGCCAGGAATTAAGCCCGGTGACAATTCGACAACCGTGACTTTCGCACCGAGTGCGTCGTAAACCGTCGCCATTTCCAAACCGATGATGCCACCACCAACTACCAGCAAACGCTCTGGAACTTCTTCAATCTCCAATGCGTCGGTAGAGTCCATTACGCGTGGGTCGTCCCACGGAATGAATGGTAGCTTGGTAACGCGTGAACCTGCGGCAATAATGCAGTACTCAAAACCAACTACGGTTTTACTACCATCGGCAGCAACCACTTCAATCGTGTTCGACGAAGTAAATTTGCCGTAGCCGTGAACCAGTTGCACCTTGCGCTGCTTGGCCAAATGCTTGAGGCCGCCGGTGAGTTTACCGATGACGTTGTCTTTATGGCCACGCAGTTTATCCAGATCGACTTCAGGCTTGTTAAACTGTACGCCGATTTCATGAAACTCGGCGGCTTCGTTTATCACTTGCGCGGTATGCAACAAGGCCTTCGAAGGAATACAGCCCACGTTCAAGCACACGCCACCTATGCTGTCGTATTTTTCGATCAATACAACTTGCTTACCCAGGTCTGCCGCGCGAAACGCTGCGGTATAACCGCCAGGACCGGAACCCAATACAACGACTTCCGTACTAACATCAACATCACCGCTAAAACTTTGCGCCTTAGGCGCGCTGACAGGCGCAACCGGTTTTTCGGCAGTCGCGGCAGCAGCGGGTTTACTCTCTGGCACCGGCGCACCAGCGCCGCTAGCAGCGCTCACTTCCAATTTCAGTATCGGACTACCTCGCGAAACGCGATCGCCGACTTTGATATAAAGCTCGTGCACTTTACCCGCTTGTGGCGCAGGAATTTCCATGGCCGCTTTGTCGGACTCGACCGTAATCAAAGACATTTCCGCCGCGACGGTATCACCCTCTTTGACCAATACCTCTATGACTTCAACATCGGCAAAATCGCCAATGTCTGGAACCGCGATATCAATAATCTGACTCATGCGTAACTCCTATAGCAACAGGCGACGCGTGTCGGATAACACACGGCTGAGGAAAGAGGTGAAACGCGCACCATCAGCACCATCGATAACACGATGATCATACGACAAGGACATCGGTAGAATCAGACGCGGCTCGAATTCCTTGCCATTCCAAACCGGCTGCATCTTGGAACGAGACACACCGAGTATGGCGACTTCCGGCGCATTCACAATCGGCGTGAACTTGGTTCCGCCAATCCCGCCGAGACTGGAGATTGAAATACTGCCACCCTGCATATCCGAAGGCTTGAGTTTCTTGTCGCGCGCCTTGATGCTGAGTTCGGTCAATTCATGCGCGAGCTCGATCAGCGTTTTACGATCAACATCTTTGACCACTGGCACCACCAGGCCGTCTGGTGTATCAACCGCAATACCGACATTAAAATATTTCTTGAGTATCAGGTTTTCGCCAGTTGCATCGAGCGAGGAATTGAAACGGGGATACTCCCGCAACGCCGACACAACCGCCTTCATCAAAAAGACCAGCATCGTCAGCTTAACGCCTTTTTCCTTATACTCATGCACCATGGACTTACGGAAAGACTCCAGGTCAGTAATGTCGGCCTCGTCAAACTGGGTAACATGCGGAATCGTCACCCAGTTGCGATGTAAAAACTGTCCGGTGAGTTTGTTGATTTTAGTCAGTGGCTTTTCTTCGATCTCGCCCCATTGACTGAAATCGATTTCCGGCATCGGCGCGACACCGAGACCGCCACCTGTACCTTGTGATAAGGCGCGTTTGACGAAACCTTGTACGTCTTCTTTGGTAATTCGGCCCTTGCGTCCACTACCATCGACTTTGCCTAAATCTACACCGAGTTCACGCGCAAACTTACGTATCGACGGCGTTGCATAGGCCTTGGAGAAACTGGCTTCATCGATTTTAGCGGTAGGTGATTGACGCAATGGCGTGGGAGCAGGTGCAGGTTTGGACGGAGCGGAAGCGGCCGCAGGTTTAGGTGCTTCGGCCGTAGCTTTTGGTGCTTCAGCGGCGGCTTTGACCGGTGCCGCCTTCGGCGCTTCCACCGCAGGCGCATCACCACTAGGCTCCATGATCAACAACAAACTACCCTGTGATACACGATCACCGACGTTGATCTTTAATTCCTTGACCACGCCAGACTCGGGCGCAGGAATCTCCATCGCTGCCTTGTCGGATTCAACCGTGATCAAGGATTCTTCGGCCTTGATCTGTTGTCCGGGCTTAACGAGAACCTCAATAACCTCTACATCGGAGAAATCGCCGATGTCCGGGACCAATACCTCTTTCGACATGATGACGTCCTCCATAGCTTACACGCTCAACGGGTTTGGTTTTTCAGGATTGAGGCCATACTTTTTGATCGCCTCATCGACCTTGCCCGCAGGCAGTTCACCAGTATCGGCCAGCGCCTTGAGCGCGGCGACCACAACATGGTAACGATTCACCTCGAAGTGCTTGCGCAATTGCGCGCGTGTATCACTGCGACCAAAACCGTCGGTACCCAACACAGTATAGCTGGCAGGAACCCACTTACGAATTTGCTCCGCATAGTTACGAATATAGTCGGTAGCGGCAATCACCGGACCGCGGCGACCCTTGAAGCACTGTTCTACATAAGATGTCTTCGGATCGGCCAGCGGATGCAGACGATTCCAGCGGTCTACCGCATGTCCATCACGCGCCAGTTCGTTAAAGCTTGTCGCACTCCAGATATCCGCATCCACTGCCCACTCTTCGTCGAGCATTTCAGCGGCAAAAATTACTTCACGCAAGATGGTGCCTGAGCCCATCAACTGAACCTTGCGCTTCTTCTTGCCACCGGAACGGAACAGATACATGCCCTTGACGATGCCCTCTTCCGCGCCCTTAGGCATGGCCGGATGGCTGTAGTTTTCGTTCATGGTAGTGACGTAGTAGAAAACGTTTTCCTGATTCGCATACATGCGACGCAGGCCGTCCTGAACAATCACCGCCAGCTCATAGCTGAAAGTTGGGTCGTAGCTAACGCAGTTTGGAATCGTACCCGCCAGGATCAGACCATGGCCGTCCTGGTGCTGCAGACCTTCACCTGCCAGGGTAGTACGACCTGCAGTAGCACCAATCAGGAAGCCACGCGCCTGCATATCGCCTGCGGCCCAGGCCAGATCACCGATGCGTTGGAAGCCAAACATGGAGTAATAAATATAGAATGGAATTGTATTCACGCCGTGGGAGCTATAAGACGTCGCTGCTGCAATCCACGAAGACATAGAGCCCGCCTCGTTAATCCCCTCTTCGAGGATTTGGCCGGTCTTGTCTTCCTTGTAGAACATGATTTCGTCTTTGTCCTGAGGCGTGTATAGCTGCCCCACAGAAGAATAAATACCCAGCTGACGGAACATACCTTCCATACCAAAGGTACGCGCTTCATCAGGAACGATGGGCACGATGTTCTTGCCGATCTTCTTATCTCGACAAAGCAGTGTCAGCATACGTACATAGGCCATAGTGGTGGACATCTCTTTGTCGCCACTGCCTTTGAGCAAGACATCAAACGCATCCAGTCCCGGTACTTCCAAAGGTGTCGCCACATTGGCACGCGCAGGCAGATAACCACCAAGCGCCTTACGACGCTCATGCAAATACTTCATTTCCGGGCTGTCCGCGTCCGGCACAAAATACTTGGCCGCACCCGCATCTTCGTCGTTTAACGGAATATTGAAACGGTCGCGCACGTAAATCATGTCTTCCGCACCGAGCTTCTTCTGCGAGTGAGTACGATTCTGCGCTTCACCAGCCGCACCCATACCGTAACCTTTTACCGTCTGGACCAGAATGACCGTCGGCTGGCCCTTGTGCTCAGCGGCGGCTTTATAGGCGGCATACACCTTGTGGGGATCGTGGCCACCACGGTTCAGACGCCAGATATCGTCATCAGACATCTTCGAGACCATGGCCCTTAGCTCAGGGTACTTACCGAAGAAATGCTCACGCACATATGCGCCGTCTTTGGATTTGTAGTTCTGCAGATCGCCATCGACCACTTCCATCATGCGCTTCTGCAACAGGCCATCTTTGTCTTTGGCCAGCAACGGATCCCAATAGGAACCCCACAACACTTTAATAACATTCCAGCCTGCGCCACGGAACATGGCTTCCAGTTCCTGAACGATCTTGCCGTTTCCACGTACAGGACCATCGAGGCGCTGTAGATTACAGTTCACCACCCAGGTCAGGTTGTCGAGTTTTTCACGTGAAGCGAGTGAGATCGCACCGAGCGATTCCGGCTCGTCGGTTTCGCCGTCGCCAAGGAAAGACCACACCTTGCGATTGCGGGTATCGGCCAGACCACGGTCTTGCAGATACTTCATAAAACGGGCTTGGTAAATCGACATAATCGGACCGAGACCCATGGATACGGTTGGGAATTGCCAGAAATCAGGCATCAACCACGGGTGAGGATAGGAAGACAGACCTTTACCATCAACTTCCTGACGGAAATTGTCGAGTTGTTCTTCGGTCAAGCGCCCTTCGAGGAAGGCGCGTGCATAAGTTCCTGGAGATGCATGACCCTGAGAGTAGATCAGGTCGCCACCGTGTTCATGAGATGGTGCACGCCAGAAGTGATTCATACCCACGTCGTATAGCGTCGCTGCCGAGGCGAAAGTCGCGATATGGCCGCCCAGTTCTGAGGCCTTGCGGTTGGCCTTGACCACCATCGCCATCGCATTCCAGCGGATATAGGAACGGATGCGGTCTTCCAGCGCCGGGTCACCAGGCATATCCGGCTCCATATGGGGCGGGATGGTGTTTACATAGGCGGTATTGGCAGAATAAGGTAGGTTGGCACCAGAGCGACGGGCCTGGTCGATCATTTGTTCTAATAGATAGTGGGCACGTTCTATCCCATCGTTCTCTAATACAGATGCCAGGGCATCCAGCCATTCCTGGGTTTCGATAGCATCGAGATCAAGCATCTGAGCGGATTGCGACATAGGTCTTCCTCACTTGGTTAGTGCCCCCATCAAACAGAGGGCTTCAGACTT
Organism: Gammaproteobacteria bacterium; assembly: GCA_029881255.1. NCBI lineage: Bacteria > Pseudomonadati > Pseudomonadota > Gammaproteobacteria > Gammaproteobacteria bacterium. Next base: position 310,261 of record JAOUMY010000002.1, read on the forward strand.
GGGCTATAGTGTCGTTTTTGGGGGTGAAAATCAATCAAATTCGGCTCATATTTTGTCAGGCTAATTTTTTCAATTTGTTTTTCATAAAGTTACAGAACGAGAATAATTTCTCCCCATTGGCAGAAAGCGACGTAACGTACCCAAAATAGTAGCTTTTTGGCCGCTTTTTGGCCAAAACACACAAACCGCCCCAGATTCACCCCGGTTTTGGGCCCAATTTGCATCCAATTCTTGGGCCAGTAATTTTTATCTATTGAATTTTCATAAAGTTACAGAACGAGTTTATTTTTGAGCACACCTGCACCAACACCGGCACAGACGTACAGACCTGTATATATGTTATGATGTGCGCTCCCAACGCCCCATGAATGGAAACCATGCAAGAGATTACCATCACCCGTCCCGATGATTGGCATTTACACCTTCGTGACGGCGCGGCCATGCAATCAGTAGTGGCCTATACGGCGAAACAGTTCGGACGCGCGATCGTGATGCCGAATCTCTCTCCACCGATTACCACTGTTGCCGACGCCCACAGCTACCGCGAACGCCTATTGGCTGCTTTACCCGCCAATACGAACTTTCAACCTTTGATGACGCTATATCTCACCGACAAGACGAGCGTATCGGAAATCAAGAAAGCCGCGGCCAGCCCTCACGTCTACGCTGTAAAACTCTATCCTGCGGGCGCGACCACCAATTCTGATTCCGGTGTTACTGCGATTGAAAATGTCTTTGGTGCCATCGAGGCCATGGCCGATACCGGCTTGCCCTTACTGGTACATGGTGAAGTCACAGGCGCCTCGATTGATGTATTTGACCGTGAGCAGGTTTTCATCGATCAAACACTCAGTCCGCTGAAACAGCGCTTTCCGAAACTACGCATGGTGCTCGAACATATCACCACACGAGAAGGCGTGGACTTTGTTAACGCACACGATGACAGTGTTGGTGGAACTATCACACCGCAACATCTGTTGCTAAATCGCAACGCTTTATTTCAAGGCGGCATACGTCCACATCACTATTGCCTGCCAGTATTGAAGCGTGAAGAACATCGGCAGGCCTTGATTAAGGCTGCCACCTCAGGCAGTAAAAAATTTTTTCTCGGCACTGATAGCGCGCCTCATGCACAACACAGAAAAGAAAATGCGTGTGGTTGCGCGGGAATATTCTCAGCTCACGCCGCGATTGAATTTTATGCCGAGGCCTTTGATTCCGTCGGCAAACTCGACCAATTAGAGGCCTTCGCCTCATTTAATGGACCAGACTTTTATCATTTACCACGAAATCAGGATACAATATGCCTGCTCAAACGGAAGTGGACGGTTCCCACCTCAATCGAATTTGGCAATGAACGACTCATCCCATTTCGCGCAGGCGAAGAACTCGCTTGGAAAATGAAAGAATAAGGAATACATGCAGGTATCCAACGCACACAGCAAAGATATGGCAACCCGTTTTCGCGGATATTTGCCAGTCGTAGTTGATGTGGAGACAGCGGGCTTTAACTCAAAGACGGATGCACTACTGGAAATCGCAGCGGTTTTAGTCGAGATTGATAAGGAAGGTTTTCTATCACCCGGCAGAACCGTGCAATGCAATGTCGAGCCCTTTCCCGGCGCCAATCTCGAACCTGAAGCGCTGGCTTTCAACGGCATCGATCCCCACCACCCTTTTCGTGACGCCAAAACCGAACACGATGCGCTCAACGAAATTTTTCGTCCCGTGCGTCAGGCCTTGAAAGAAAGTGGTTGTAATCGCGCGATACTCGTCGGCCACAATGCCTTTTTCGATCTTGGTTTTCTCAATGCCGCGGTTGAACGCAGTGGCATCAAGCGCAATCCCTTTCATCCCTTTAGCACATTTGACACGGTAACCTTGTGCGCTATGGCATTCGGCCAAACCGTACTCGCACGCGCCGCCAAGGCTCACGGTATTGTGTGGGACAATGATGCTGCACACTCAGCTATATATGATGCCGGAAAAACGGCAGAGTTATTTTGTGGTGTCATGAATCAATGGCGACGTTTTCAATTAGGTACTTCCTAAAGAATCCATACCTCTGAATTTACCTACTGATATTTCTCCAGACGTAATGATACGTCCTTTAAATAACGTCGCGTCTCAGCATGTGGCAACTTTTTCAGCAGGGTTGCGTAAACCTGTTTTGGACTTAATTGATTGATACTTTGCGTGGCTCGCTTAATATTGGTTCCGTGGCCAAACGCCTTGGCGACGTTACCTGCGCCTGTATTGTATGCGGCAACAGTGCAATACAGACGGCTAACCGGATTTTCTATCTTACCCAGGTACTGGTGATACAACACATGGAGATAGGCACTGCCGATCACAATATTGTTATCACTGTTGTACAGAAACGAGGGTGAGAGTAAGCGACCTTCGCCATACAGATAATTCGTCGCATCGAGACCGGCACTGCGCGGGACTATCTGCATCAATCCATAGGCAGGTATATGAGACTTAGCCAGCGGATTAAAATTACTTTCGGTTTCCATGACGGCAAAAATGATTGCCGGTGGAACATCCTCCTTGCGCGACACCTTGCCCACAATACCATCATAGAGACGGGATTTTTCCGGTGCGGTGCGCGGCAATGTAAATTTCAATCGCACGACTTCTTTGTCTGGCAAGGCAGATTTTCGTGTATCGATAGCGGCATTTTGCTCCGCCTTGCGCGCAAGATCCGGGGCGCTATTGGTGTTATCAAGTTCCGGCATTAATGCCTGCATTGCCGGTCGAGTCGTCGGCTTACCGGTTACAACCTTTTTATTCCCAGCCAGTTCCTTCTCCACTGCCTGGGCAATATCGTCCTTGTTGTACACGCTGTTCTCGGTTTCGCGAAACAAGTCCAGAATCTGCGCCCTCAATAGTTGCACCGCCTGTTCCTGTTTTTCACCTCGCGGTATGACGGTTTCCAGCTCCACTTCGCCGGTACGAAAATTCACCGAACGCCGTATGCTATCGTCACGTTCGTAGCTAACCCATACCTCTTTGCCGCCTTCGCGGTACTCACCCCAACGCGGCGTAACGCGTTTGCGTTGCTTTTCAAGCGCGCGGTCATAGGCGTTTTTGTAAAGCTCAAATTCCTTCTTCAGTTCGTCCTTATACGCCTCAAAATCATTCTTACTCTGTTGAACCCCGGCGCGTTGTTCGCGGGCAAAGGTCTCAAAGTCAGAATCAGCGGCGTAGCTGGCGAAGGCCAAACAAGTAAAGCCGATAACACAGGCAGCCTTTCCTGCCAGGCTTAGTCGCTTTGACGTCATTGTCGATGCTCCATAATTGGGTTGTACCATGTAACTCTACATTATTTCTTTTTCGTACAGCAATTTTCATACAGAAAAGACTCTTCCATGCCTATGCGAGCAACTGAGGTGACCAGGAACGATGTCGTAGTTTCGGATAGCGCTATATTCTCAAAAGAAATATAAGTTATGTTTACGCCTGTAATCGGAGAATCACTATTGAGATAGAAAAGATACTTTGCGCTTAACCCTGCAGCTCTATACCAGGATGTTTTGCCAGTTCTTCCAGTAACATCTCCGGGTCATCGGAGTTGTGCACCATGAGATTAACGAAGTCATGATAGTTCTCTGCATAGATGGCAAGAAACTTCAATCCAATACCCTCTGGCCGGATATGTTTTACTTTGGCCTTGAAATTGACCAGAACAACGTTGTGACCACCCTCAAGCACCAGAGAAAACTTACATTCGTCGCCAACAACCAGCGCCGAAATTTGGGGGAAATAGAAAAATGCACCGCCAAAGCTGATATTTTTTGTCTTGCCTGAAACATGTACCCCATCGGACAGGGCAATCTGTGCGGTAAGCTCGAGTGGGAGTCGCGCATGCTTACGCAGATTTGTCTCGCTGTGTTTGTTGGCCTGATAGTTCATCGTTCTATCTATTTTATGTTGTCTTTCCTTCCCACTGTATCGGACTAAAAACTTTCATCGCCACAATATAAAGGGTAATACTGCGTGATAGATCGCATAACCGGCTGCTATAAGGGAATTTCTATTTAGGATACTTGGTTTCAGTCTCGCTCCAGGGATTTGAAGCTCGCTACTGCAGCCCCGCCATGGAAACTTACGGGGGCGTCTAGAACAAACAAGTGAACGCTGACCGCTGCAGCTATACAGCAGAAAAGAACGAGATAAAGTAACGCGGCAAAACCTCTATTCATTTACCTATCCCTTGATTTGGATATGCAATGATTGCTCAAAATAGCGTTATCACCCCAATACTGGAAGGACTCGGTTCCTATCAGCCCCTTTATATGATGACGAGCCCTGAGGGCGGACAGGAGGTCGATGCAAGGCAGGTGCCGTGTCCCTTTCATTAACATGGTTAATATAGCTTCTATTACTTAGTAGAAAGAGCTTTATGGCCACTACAATAGATAATATGGCCACATTACTTGCATAATGGCCATATTAAGCTAAAATAGAACACGATATGACCATAAAAACTCAAAAACTGGCCATTCTTGCCCTGTTTAAACAATCACAGGAGCCAGTAAGCCCCTCCACTCTTTCTCAGCGTTCAGGTGCCACCATTGCCGGGCGGACCCTAAGGCGCTGGTTAAACCAATGGGTAGATGAAGGCGTACTCGAGCGTGTTGGAGAAGGCCGTGCAACGCGTTATCGCTATCTTGCGCACGAGGAAACATCCCCGTCATCAACATTTTTTTCACTGAAGTTTCTATCCGGGCTGGATGCCGATCTTCGCGACTCAGTGATGAAGCAGCTGCGAGATTTATGGACGCATAATTCCACTGCCATTGAAGGCAATACCTTGAGTCTGGGTGATACCCATTTCGTGCTGGAAGAAGGCCTGACAATCTCGGGCAAACCCTTGAAGGATCACCAGGAGGTCATTGGTCATGCACGGGCAATTGAGCTGATTTACCAGTCGCTCAAGTCGCCGCTCAACGAGTCGATTTTTTTCGAACTCCACAAAGCCGTTCAAACAGAGATCGTCAGCGATATCTATAAACCGGCGGGTGCGTGGAAAATCGAACCCAATGGTACCTATGCCGTTACGGAAGATGGCCAACAAATTTTTATTGAATATGCCCTACCGCTTTACGTGCCACAGTTGATGTCCGAGCTCATCGAATTCGTCAATCAAATAAAGCTGTCCGAAATCACTATGCAGAACGCACCGAGTTACTATGCCAAGGTTCACACTGCTATCGCACACATACATCCATTCTGGGATGGCAATGGGCGAATTGCCCGTCTGGTTGCAAACATTCCCTTGCTAAAGGCTGGCCTGCCGCCGCTGCTCATACCCCAGACTCAACGACGCGAATATATTCAACTGCTGGCGAATTATGAGATTGCCGTTGGGCAGTTGAATAACAAAACGGGCCTATGGCCAGCACCTGAGCGGCTGAACGATTTCTCGGCATTTTGTCATTCCGCTTACGTTGTTACTACGCAGATTATTGAGAAAGCCTTCGAAGTGCAGGGGCGCAGGCATTGAGTAGGATCTGCTTAAGACTGCTATCATCGACACCATGAAAGCCGCCGGATATACCGTCAAAGAAACCGACCCTTTTGAAAACAAACCGGCAACAATTTTAGACAGTCGCGCAGTATCTCCTTACGTCAATAGATTGCTGTACGCGACCTGATCCACCGCATTCTTTGCGTTGCTGGAACAGGAGGAAAACCCCGCCGTCAGGATAGAGTCGCTCTTGTAAGCCCTGAAACCGTTGACCTTCGTTTCGCGTCACTCCACGACCAGCGAACAGATGCACCTTAAAGAGCAACTTTCGCTGTTGAAAATACACCGCTAAGCGATGTATTTCTGATTAGTTTGGACTTTTTGTTTGTATTAACCGCGACAATGTGTTCTCTGTCTGGTTCGACCCGGTTTACAATTTTCTTGGCGTGAATACACCCGCTATTCACGCCACTTGAGTTTGTTCAAACGTGTGCAGGAAAAAGGCCCGGCATCCAACGATGCGCCAGCGAGGCCGGAAAGGCCAGGCGCAATGGTGCCCTGCTACTTTCAGAAACGAGCACACCTTGCGCTGTCAACGCAGAGACAATACGCCGAGCGTGGCGCTCTCCCGCATCGACGATAGTCGGGAGTTCATTCCTGGGTAAAGCGCCCTTGTAGAGAACAGCCTCCAGTATTCGCTCTGCCTTTGCCGGCAGCTCATTCAGGCGAATACTCTCCTCCGCCCACACCATCAATCGCGCATGAAGCCTGTCAGGCTGAACCAGCTCCTCCATAAACTTAACCTGGTCTATACAGGTTTCGAGAAAATATTTGGTGAAGTCGATGAGCGATTCTTCGCTGAGGTTTCCCCGTCCATCCAGATCATTGCGGCGAGACAGGTCGCAGTTAGCGAGGTGTTGCTTATAGATATTAACGTTTCTCGCCAGCCCCCTGGATATCGACCAGATGCCACCTGTATCCAGTGAGTCGAGCAACATGGCGTATGACAACATACGTGCGACACGTCCATTGCCATCCACAAAAGGGTGAATCCAGACGAGTCGGTGATGTGCAGCTGCCGCAGCGATGATCGTCTCAGCAACACCTAACTTGCTATACACTGCCTCATAACGATCAAGGAATCGATTTAAGGCTCCTGGACTTGGCGGTATATGCTGTCCGACTTTAACGTCACTCTGTCTTAACTCTCCCGGGACAATCTGAACGCGCTCGCCGTTCTCCGGATTTTCGGTCCACAACAAATCATCAGGCAAAGACTCACAAAAACGCCGATGAATTTCCCTGACGGCGTCCTTTTTTGTTACCTTCCCTTCCAAACCGCCTTGATCTATCCATTTCTGGACCTCGATATGTGCTTTCGCCTCCAGTTGCAGATTTCGTTTTTGCCTGTCAGCGCTATAGTCGTTTTTTAGTGCCTGTTCAATCTCAATGGGGTGTGTGTCATGCCCTTCTATCAGATTGCTGTAATAGCAGTTCATCGATCTAACCAGTTCGGCGAGTGAGGCCAGTATTCCCTTAGGTAGACTCCGCCTTAAACCAGCGGACGAGGCCGTGAGCTCCACGGTAAGATCAGATAACTCGTTTCGATGTGGCGAGGTCGTCGAGATAAGCAAAGGATCCATCATGGATACCTTCTCACCTCTATCAACCAGATGCTCATGCCGGGTCATATATATGTCCGCATTAAAGTCCGGTTTACGATATATATCATCTTTATTTTTCAGTTAGTTATTACGCAATTCAGGTATATCCTAGCAATATTGAGTCCGGTTTAGAAGACAATATCTTTGACAATACCGGGTCGAACCACGCAAGCTTCCCCATCTAACTGTTTTTCGGATTCTTTTCATTTTTGGGCATCAATATCTCCCCCTTAGCGACTCACTTTTACCCATCGAATCGACACTGTAAGCCCTGAGACCTGTGACCTTCGTTTCGCTTCACTCCACGACCAGCAAACATATACGCCTTAAAGAGCAAACTTCTCTGTTGAAAATACACCGCTAAGTTATGCATTACTGGCTAGTTTGGATTTCTTGGTCGTATAAACCGCGACACAGTGTTCTCTGTGTAGTCGGATCCGATAAGTCAGAGCCTAAAACGTTTTTGGAAATTTCTAGATGCAGAAAATCATTCTGTCAGACGAACTCAGAAAAGAGTGGATAGATAATTGAGGATTTATTCGCTAGAGATGTCTTTATACTTCGCCTCGGTGATCAGTTGATATTTTCCTCCGGGGCTTAACAGATAGACTTCGCGTAACACGGCGTTGTCCATTGCTTTCATTTCGAGTTCGACATAGAGCAACATACGTTGCTTATCTAACATCTGAAAGTTGATATCGTGTACATGGGCCTTAATTCCCGGGCTTGGTATTTCATATCGTCTTGCGATTGATTTGGTATTCTTCTTTTCATCTGCGAGAAGTTCCAGGACAAATAATTTATCGGTGACGTGTTCCAGACCGCTTCGGACGACGTGCGCCTGGTAGTATCCATATTGGTTGTTTTGTTCCCAAATACCGCCCGTTTTGAGTAGCCAAATATTCTCTATAGTCTCGGCATTTACCCATCCCGCAAAGAGCCAAACAAGTACTAAGACAAACAACCTATTCATGGCATTTCAACATGACAAGACCGTGTTTTTTCGCGATGCTTTCCAAATCTTTGTAGTATTTGTGGTTCCGGTCATTACTATAGCCTGTATTTCTGTCTATAAGATCGACAGCCAAGCCAGTCAGATGTTTGCTGTTTCGATTGGCAATCTCCTTGGAATTATCTATCCGCATGGTCACTAACCGCTACCACCGAATACCCGTACGTATCACCAAATTGTAGTCAAGTTCCAAGTTGCGCTGTCTGTTACTGATGTTGCGAGTCGAGCCGGGGCCTTCGAGTTCTAACAACGCACCAATACGCAGGCCAGTTTTGAGAAAGGTATACTTTCCAAAGTTTAGATGGTAGCCCAGTTCGCCAAAAGGAATAGCGTAATAGTGACTCCCTGGCTTGATACCTAAACGTTCACTATCTCCCGCGACATGGCTGTATTGTTCGAACTTGAGTTGCATGCCTGTGCCAAAGTACGGACCAGAGAGTCGATCTCTCTTGTACCAACGACTATAAAGCGTTCCACCGTAGAGTTTGTAATCCCAACGACCTTGGGCGTATATCTGCCCGTCAAACCAGTCCCTGTTTATCCAGTCATTATGAAAATCAGCGAAATAGATTTCCACGCCAAAGGAGTACGGTTTGGTTTTGCGTTCGATATCCAGCATGAATGGCACCGTAAAGGCTTCTTTTGATCCTAGCAGCCTACTCCCCGCCCACAAAGTAGAGAATGGATTAACCGCTACAGTATAAGCACTGAATTCATGTGTCGGTGGCCTAACGTGCCGCATATATTCTCTGCTAGCAAAATAGGCTGGGACAAAAGGGGCCGCAAGGAAACCAATGCCGGGGACAAGATACAAGGGAAGGGAAATCGCGGAACCTATTAGCGCGCTTTTTAAAACATCACCATAATCACTCTCCTGTTGCGCTACGTCGCCGGTTAACTGCACGCCAATCGAAGAGCCTATGGCACCGTGTACTGGAAACAGGACTATTGCGGGAAATACTCCCCAGGGTGACATTCCTACCCAGGCGACGACACCGCCAATCGCACCGACGTAATACCCGAAATAACCCGATGCTATCTTGTCATAGGGAACGCCTATCTCTTCTTCCACAATGGGTTCTGAAGGCAACTCCAGTGTATCCGCAAGATGTGCCTCGTCCTCCGCAGATGAAATTGATGAAAATATTGCCATCCATAGCGAAAACGAGAATAGCCTAGCCTTGCGACGGAGTTCAGATCTTTTGGACATGACATATGTTCCTGTTGTTATATAACGTCTGTTCTTTGTCTTGGTATCATAATACAGCATGCATGCAATATGCTGTCAGGATTGAAAGCGATTTTCGCGCAGCACCATTACCGTCAGAAAATTCTAATCCGATACGCATACTCGGTATCTCACCACACCGTTCTTATGTTCTTTCAATTGAGAGTCTTGTTTTAACACGCGGCCTCGCTTTAGAATCGTCATATGTTTATTATCGATACCACGCCTAATTTCTCCGACGCAGAAATCTTTTCGATTTTATGCGATGTCTATGTCGACGAGGGATATACCGATGTGGAACACGCACAAAAAGCATTTGAGCCAGACTCAGTACGCAAACGAGGCCAGATAATCGCGGCCAGGTCTACGCAGGACCAGGAATTGGCGGGCTTGGTCATACTCGTCCATGCCGACACGCCAGCAGCACGACTGGCGAAAGAAAACGAATCGGAGATACACTTGCTGTGCGTGAGAAAAGGGTTTCGTGGTCAAGGTTTAGGACGACAACTGGTCAGCGCGGTCGTCGAACTGGCCCAAAAGGCCAACAGAGAAAAACTTATATTGTGGACACAGACCAGCATGACTGCCGCGCAGAAACTCTATGAGTCTGTGGGATTCGTTTTTCAAAACACTATGGAAATAAACAACCGGACCTTCAAGGTTTATGAAAAAGATCTTACATTCACGGATGGGTAAACAGATCGCCTATAGAAAAACTCTCCCAGAATAGCCCACGCCCTATATTTCTATAGACTCGCTGAGCTCGCGCACTATACCGATCTCTTTCATCAAAGCACTCGCTTCCTTAAGTATATCGGTGTAGTGAAAAGCGCCTTTTCTGATAACCCGCACGACATGCGCATCCAAATAAGCTTTTTCGTCTGGTGTGAGCGTTTTCGCACTGGTAATAACGACGGGAATATCTCTTGTATTTGCGTTCCGTTTCAATTGATCGATAATGTCGAACCCCGACACCTCTGGCATCATAAGATCAAGAAAAATCATGGCCGGCAGACTACGTTCAATTTCGCTCATCGCTTGACTGGCCTCGGTAACGATACGAGTCTGGTATTGATCCATTTGCAAGATGGTTGCAATTAGCTTGGCATCGTTGTGGCTGTCGTCGACTATCATGACCTCTTTTCGTTTATCCCGTAACTGTTTTAAGGTGTTAAGCAGCTGTCTAGAGTTAACGGGTTTTTGAATATATTCAAGTGCGCCAAAATTATATGCCATTTCTGACTTATTCAGGATTGATACAATCACCACAGGGATATTTGCCGTATGGCGATTGGTTTTGAGTTCAAACAAGGTTTCCCAACCGCTTTTTTCAGGCATTAGAACATCGCGTGTGATGATAACAGGACGAAACTCACGCGCCAGATCAACGGCCTTAGCCCCGCCATCAGCAATAATGACGTTATATCCTTCAGCATGCAGATGGCTTTTAATTAAAGCCTGTGCGTCAGCCTGATCATCAACAACGAGAACATTAAATGCGTTCTCCTGCCTATTTCGCACAGGCGACGGTAACAGCGTGTACAGCTCAGGGTACACAGCGCTATGTGATCGTACCGGCAGTGAAATGGTAAACGTGCTTCCCTCTCCAGGAACGCTTTTTACAGAAATAGTCCCTCCAAGTAGCTCAGTGAAGCGCCGTGAGATGGCTAGTCCAAGACCAGTCCCCTGAAACTTCCGGGTAAGTCCCTTTTCCACTTGTTGAAACGAGTCAAATATTCGGTCCAGTTGATCCTCATGTATGCCGATACCTGTATCACTGACAGCGATGTGTAGCATTTCTCTATCATCGACTTGATAGTGAACAGCAACGCCTCCAGTGTCTGTAAACTTAATTGCATTTCCCAAAAGATTAATCAATACCTGATTCAGCTTGTGCATGTCACTTCGGATGAACAACTCTTCGTTCAGTTTCCCGTGAAAAATTGACTCGAGGCTCAGTCCTTTATCTGCCGCCTGAACACTCAACGATTCAATTAGCTCAACAATTAGCGTATGAACCTCTACATCGTCCCAGTCGACTTCCATTTTTCCGGCCTCGACCTTGGAAAGATCGAGAATATCGTTGATGAGATTTAGCAAATGTTTACCACTACCATGAACGATATCCAATTGCTTTCTTTGTAAGTCGTTTATTTCGCCCGCCATGCCGTCACGGATGAGACAGGTAAACCCAATAATCGAATTCAAAGGTGTTCGTAATTCATGGCTCATATTGGCCAGAAAATCAGATTTCGCTCTTGTAGCTTCAATCGCTTCGTCACGGGCGATTTGCAATTCGCGTGTGCGTATAGCGACCTCATCTTCGAGGTGGTTGCGATATTGATCGAGTTCTTTCTCTACTAATTTTCGTTCCGTTATATCGCGCGCTACAGCAATGACACACGGGGTGTACCCTGGCTCTTCCAATATTCCCAAATTGACTTCAACCGGAAATTGAGACTGATTTTCTCTAAAAAACTCACCTTGTATGGCAATATGGGCGTCACTTTCAGTCAACTCATCTACCAGCTTCATCAGTCTTTCAGGATTATCCAGTTTGCAAATATCGCTCAAGTGCAAACCCTTAATTTCACTTGCAGAGTATCCCAGCATACGCGTGGTTGCCTGATTGCAATCAATGCACTCAAGAAATACAGAATCAAATAACAGGATCGCGTCATTCGCGACGTCTAGTGCCTTCCTGAATCGCGCTAAATCATTTACCGCAAATTCTTTTTCCAATCGTAATTGTTCGGTATAGCGCTCATTAGCAACGCAGAGTTCAATCATTTTTCCAAGGTTAGACAGTATTGGAGCGAAAACATGTTCGATCTTCACCTCCAAGTCCGGAAAGCGATTGCCGAGTAGCAAAATAACTTCACCTTTGGGCAAGGGAAGCCAATAGGCTGAGAGATAGACGTCGCACAATTCAGCAGACTGAATCGGAGAGTCCATTTGTTGAATTCGCGAAATATGATCGGGTTGAGTCAGAGAAATGGGTTTTCCTACCGCTTCTCGAAATTTTCTGTTGCCTACAGACTCAACGATACTGTAGTTGTTGCCCGGCTTTTTACCGACAACCGGAACGAGATATAGACCGCACGAAAACCCTGTGTGATACAGCATCTTCTGTAACATTCTTTGCATCAATGGCACAAGGCGCGTCTCGCCACTCATGACTAGCGCCATCTCATACAAAATGTGATAGATGTGTTCTTTATTCAAAATTAGTTCTATAGAGGTAAGGACACCAGAGTGGCATTATGAAATAGCGGGTAACCCTCTTTGCGCGAGTTACCAATTTCACCCAGTGAAAGCGCTCCAACAATTTCTTGCTCCGAAAATTGACCGGCAATGCTTTCTACTTCCTCTTTTGCGTGATTCTGCATATGCATTCGTCTACCTGCACAATAAAACAACAAGAAGTTTTCACATTTCTGGTTACGAACTTCCTGAACCAGGGCGTCCACGGCACCGTGACTATTAGACTCTTCGGCCATCAGCAAACTCAATAAGGCGTTCTCTGGCACCTCGCCCACGCAGAATAATGACCCGTCATCTTGTAATGCCACAGGAATACGAACCAAGACTTCATTCGACATTCGTACAATGCCAAAAGGAAAATGCACGGCATTCTCGTAAAAATTTTCCTTGGTGATATCAACGTCGTAGTGTTTTTTCACTTGCTCGGCGTAAACTTCAAACGCTGGTTTCCAATCGATACTGGTGATCCGATTCCCTTCTGCCGCTGTTGCCACTATTGTTTGAGCAGGGGCAGTATAACCGTGCTCCAGTACTGCAGGATGTGGCGTAGGCAGCAACAATGCCAAAATGGCATTCTGCGTGAAGCGCACGCTATCAAAGATACACAATATGGGTTGAAACGTCTCGCTTCCTGCATTCACTCCCGCATAATTAACCACGTCACCAATATTGGAATAAATATCATCAAGTAGACTGCCTATATTGGGGATCATAGCGTCGAAGATGCAAAACAGCGTCGGGACAAATTCGGACGTGTTGCGTTCAAGCAGGGGAAGAATTTGATCGCTGATAGATTTTTCGCTCTCAGCATTGATGTCATCAATAATTCGGTAAGGAATGGCTTGTTGATAGCCTACCAGTACGAATCCCTGTTTCTGGAAATCGTTTTTGTAAATGACTTCAGGAAAGACAGCCCCACAAAGTTGTATGCCTGAACTACGTGCAAGTCGCTGTAGACGCGATACCACGGCGTCACATTCTTGTTCGGCTACCAGTGCACAAATGAACCTGGCTTCGCTATCACTGATCCAGCGTTCAATATCCATGTCCGCTGTATCAGTACTTCCATGTAAAAGTGATAAGGTACTCATTTTTCCCTGGACCTGTAGAGTATTTCCAGGGAATGTACTGAATCTGTTCCAAGGCGTCAAACGCTAAATCTATTCCCTAACGTCGACGAAACTTTTTCATTGAAAAAACTGTGTGATTTAAATTATCGCACTACTTTTTCGGCGTTCTCCAAATTAGTAAGCCACCGTAACCTGAGAGGAGATTCGTCCACGCAAGCCGCTAAAGTTGTCTTCAAGCGCTGGCACGCTGTTCAACGATACTGCACGACGATCTTCGTAATTCACTGCCAATCTCGCTTTTTTATTCAAAACATATTGCACAGCTAGCGTCGTATTATAAAAACTCGTTTCGAGTTGGTCGCCGGTTAGACGATTTAGGGTATCGAATCGTGCGCCAATCAAAAAGCCGGAGTTAAATAGCGCCCATGTACCGTCCACGTACCAACCATAGGCCAGCCCCAATAAACCATCGCCAGGAGAACCTTCACCCGGTACGTTTAAGTCAAAGCTTTCCTTGTGAGCGCCAAGAAATATCATGCCTTGTCCACGCATGTATTCACCTGAGACATGTAGATCTTTCCAGCGAAGACTAAAACCGCCACCACTGCGAATACGGCTATAGGGGGTATAAAAGGTTGTGCCAGAACTCACGCCAACCAATGTTTGTGCATTTGAAACCTGATTGGAAAAATCCGTATCGAAATTCCGCCAGCCTGTCTGATGCCAGCCATAAATCTTCAGACCTTCTCGACGACCACCTTTACCACCGAAAACCCATTCGCTTGCACCATAAAAATAATATGTCAGACTACCATCATTGTCGCCGACATTTAGTCCGTTTCCATTACCGGCCATTGTTGCATAACTCAATTCCCAGTCACCGGCCTTAAAGGTATTAAAAATCTGTACACCGACATCGCGAAAAGCACCGACGGGTTTTTCAAACCCGTTAGCTGAAACAAAAAGTTGCTGAGCTTCACGATTGCCTCGCATATCAAATGTTTTGGCATAATTATCATCGTTAGGAAAACGCTCCAGATTCAAAGCGTTTGTCACAGCAGAGAAATTAATAAATTCCGCTACTGTCGCTGACTGCAAACCTTCTTCTGATCCTGGATACTTAAACATCCCAATACGAACTTTTGCGAAAGGAACATGATTGAGCGTAACACTGGCATCGGTTAACTTGCCATATTTTCCGCCAGCCGTAATACCGTTATTACCCAATTCCATTAACAAGAAGTAGTTGAGTTTATTGTCGAGAGGAAAGTTATTGCCGCGAACGCCAATACGCGCGCGGGCGATATTGAACTGTGAATTACTAGTCAGGTTTGGACCGATTAGTTTTGCTGGAACATACAGGTTGTTCGAATTACCGTAGCTCATATCATATTGATATTGGCCTTGAATGAATCCCCAGATTTGCGCTTGCTCATTATTGGATTCAGGTTCGGTTCCCTGGAGTGCCAACCAGTCTGCGGCAAATGTCTTGCCCTGTCCGACGAAAACACCCAATACCAACATAACAGCGATGCTGGCCTTACGATATGAAACTTTCATGACGGCTTTCCCCTCTTTGGAATTGTTCTAGTAGTTTTGTACCTGAAGCTACCTGCCAAAGTCAGGCGCGTCAGGCCGATAAGCAAAAAATCATACGATTATCGGGTAATCGGTAGTCGAACACGTACCCAGAATCCTCCAAGTCGTGTCGATCTGCCAAACTCTAATTCTCCATTGTAGTAACTTACGGCATCCTGAACGATGGACAACCCAAGTCCATGACCGGCTGTAGATTCGTCGATGCGAACGCCGCGATTAGCCAGTTTGCTCAACTGCTCATAAGGTGCGCCGGGGCCATCATCCTCCACTGTCGCCGTCATATAGTGACCATCCACCGTGATATAGAAGGCCACGATGTGTTTGGCCCATTTACAGGCGTTGTCAAATAAATTACCCAATAATTCCATCATGTCTTCTCTATCCAACGGCGTAGATTGACCTTCCGGATATTCAACGTCGATGGCAAGATCTTTTGCGCGATAGACAGTTTCCAGCATTTCAATCAGCGGTGGCAAATCTTCGTCAGGGCGAAAACGCTTACCCATACCTGCCGCGCCTGCCAGGCGCGCACGTTTTAATTCCCGCTCCACCAGTCGTCGCATGGCTTCGGTTTGATTCAATATTTGCTGACGTAGATTCGGCGCGGTTCTCAATGCGGGTAAATGCGTGAGCTGCCCCAAAATGGTAAGCGGCGCCTTGAGTGCATGTGCCAGATTACCCAGCGCGTTTCTCGATCGATCAAGACGTTGGCTTAACAGGTTTAGCAGGCGATTGATTTCCTGTACGAGAGGTTTGATTTCCGTCGGCGCGTCATCACTAAGCTCACCGATTTCGCCGCGCTCCATCGCTTGGAGCTGCATACGAACAATTTCTGCCGGACGGAAACCACGACTCACTATTACAACCTGCAACACGATAAGTAACAACAATGCGAAAAAAGAAATACCGCTATAGACAATCTGTAGATCGACCACATCCTGTTTGATATCGGCGATTTCATGCGCAGTTGCGATCTGTATGACCAAACCATGTTTCTCGTACCCGGCAACGCGCAACACTATCTCGTGCCCCAAGGGACCATCCACATGCATCGTCTGCACTTCACCGACACTTACCGGCCCGAACTCAAGACGTTGGTCCCACAGGGAACGCGAACGCATTATGTTTTCACCCAGGTGTATCTGGTAATAGTGTCCCGAGAATGGTCGATGATACATCTGAGAAACACGGCTCTCGGGTAATATGACTTTGCCATTGTTGTGCACTAACAAGGCTGAGAGTATATTTTCCGATTCGTGATCAAGTTGGGTGTGTAGAAATTCGTTGGTCAGGTGCTGAATAGCGAAACTGACCACGAACCATTGAATGGCAAACAATATTATAAGTATGGAAACAAGCCCGACGCCTAAACGGGCCTGAATGGATTGCATCAGGTCTTGGCCTCAAACACGTAGCCCTGCCCCCGGCGAGTCTGAATCACATCCTGCCCTAATTTCTGACGTAGGCGTTTTACATATACTTCAATGACGTTACTATCCTTCTCGGAATCATAGTCATATACATGTTCCGTTAAACGTGTTTTTGACAAAATTTTCCCGGGATTATGCATAAAATAGCGCAAGAGGCGAAATTCCGTTCCCGTAAGCTCAAAAGCTTTGCCGTCAAGACTAGTCACCGTCTGCGTATCTTCATCCAAGGTAAGTCCCGCAATCTTTAATGTCGGGGCAGCCTCGCCACTGCTGCGACGTATTATCGCATTCAGTCGCGCAACCAGTTCTTCCATGTGAAAGGGTTTGGCTAGATAGTCATCCGCTCCCATGCGAAAACCGTCCACTTTTTCGTGCCACGCATCTCTGGCAGTCAAAATCAAAACAGGAACTTTGTTACCCTTTTCACGCCAATGCTGCAAAACTTCCAGCCCAGGCCGACCCGGTAAACCCAGATCAAGAATAACGGCATCATAGGGTTCTTCATCACCCATGAACTCGCCATCGACCCCGTTTTCAGCGATATCCACCGCAAAGCCAGCACTTTTTAATTCCTTTTTCAGCGCCTGACTCAGGGTGGCGTCATCTTCGACTGCCAATACCCGCACGTTACCGCTCCTTTTCTTTCTTTATTAGCCCGCCATCGCGAGCATTATATTTGAATTCCCACACAACCCCATCCGACATTAGCACCTGGATACCGTAAACATACCTGTCGTTGTCGGTCTCCAAGTCAGCTTCCAGCAAATTGCCACCCGTCTCTTTTAACGTTTTGGCAATCAACATATCGAGCGGAACGATTTTTCCAGACATCGTCAGCTTACGCGCCAGCTCCTGATCATTATCATCCGCTAGTAACGCGACTGGCGCCAGCAGAATCAACAACAAAAAAGCCAATTTTTTCAAAACTTTATCTCTCACCCATTAGTTAGCCACTGATATTGAATGTAATCCGACAATTTGGAAATATCCTAATCATCCCAGCGGCCTATGCCTGGTATTTTAATCTCATTTTCGCTATATGAACCACTGTCTGCGCGGGTATGGCACTCGATGCAATTAGACAGACTTTTAGGGCCCTTCTTGCCACTGAGTACTGATCGCGGTAATTCATGATGTTCCCGTTGAAAAAAGCGCGTTTCTGTAATTCTAAGCGGCGCTGCGTTTCCTATACGCCCCATCACCTCACGCCCCAAATAGGCATTAGACCGGTCTGCCGCATTTTGTTCAAGATACGCCAGTATCTCAGTCCGTTCTTTTTGGCCTAGCTCAGCATTGTCACCAAAATGACTATCCAGTCCACCCATGATTTTTTGCCATGATGCTGCCGGTAACAGTTGCGGCTGATAGGCAAAGTGGCAACCACCACATTCCTTTTTATATAAATCATTAGTTACTGCAGAGGTACGATGAGATTCAGACTCCCTCTTACCGCGAAACCATCCACGATCATCATCGTCAGCCACCGCAATTGCACCAGTTCCTACTGCGAGGATCAAGGCGATTAACGCTATATTACGAATACGCATATTATCTTCTCCTGAACTTATTGCTGCATTATTACTGTGTACGGATATAGCTGAGAAAATCCGCCTTTTCCTGTACGGTGCATTCACGCCCCATGGTCCATTTGCAATTGCGGCGGAACCATTTTTCTATTTTGGCGACATCAGTCAACCGTTCGCGATTAGCCGAAGGTGCAAGCGGATCTATGGTTTTCCCAGTTTTGACATGCTTACCTGCAGTACGCAAATCCTTGCTATGACAGGAAGTACAACTGCGCATTTTGCCATCCTCGCTGCTTTGGTGTTGCTGTGACCACATCTGTTCGCCGCGTGCGGCAGATACATTGTTTGCCCCCTGGGCGATATAGTCCTTGATCACATCATCAACTACAGCGGCATGTGCACCAGCTGAAATAACCAGCGTAATAAATAGAATGCCTACGTGCGTCTTGAGTTTCATTGTCTTCTCCAAATTTGGTTAATACGCAATTCAATTTCATTAACGCGTCCATGCTTGTATTTGTTTGAATTGATACACGCTTACCCTGTTAAAAACTCCCCTCACCCGCCTGCATCGAAACAGTTTTCAATCTCATATTGACGACTATCCCCTATTGGCCTTTTTGCCATTCCACATGGATAGAACCAGATTTTCCTGATGCAGAATGCTTTCGATTACTACACCTGCCACATGAACAAACACCAGGAATAACGTGAAGTTGGCCAATCCTTCATGCAACTCTTCAAAAACTTCCGCCAGCCAATGAGGAAGTCCGTGGACGTAATTCACTAGTGGACCTGCATGTTCTTCGGTGGCATACACCACCAGACCGCTCATGCTGGTCGCAAGCAAACACGCCATTAAAATGATAATCATCCATCCACCTGCGGGATTGTGCCCGAGGTAGCGCTTGGCCTTGAAAGTGACAACATCTTTTAGATAAGAAACAGCAGTGGAAGGCGAATACACAAAATCGACAAATCGTGCGTGACGAGTACCAATCAATCCCCAGATTATGCGCACAGCCAACAAGCCCAAAATGGTATAACCCGCGTAGGCATGCACTAACATCAGATCATCTTCGGTAGCATAGGCAATCGCAAAAGCCGCCACCAACGTCCAGTGAAATACTCGGACCAGAGGATCCCAGACCTTTACTTCATTTGCAGTCATAACTCACCTTCTTTATGCACCATGTTGGGGAGCAAATTAGTCCCGGCAACTGAAACGAAGGTGAATGTAAGTCGCTATTTTTATTAGTAATTCAGTTGAGATTCAGATTTTTTATCGTAATTTTAATGTGGTTTTTGGTGAGATTTTTCATCTAAGTTGCGTATTTTTCAACGGAAAATTCTCCACGAATTTTCAGTCTAAAATTTTACCGAAGTGACTTTCATAGGCATGGTTAACATATGGTAATGTAAGCATTTTTTTGTTTTTTTGGGTTATCGGGAAATAACCCAGTCGTCGCCTTCTCGGCGAAATTGTATCTCGTAGGATATTGAACCTCTGGCTACGCGGTAGTTGAAAACAATGGCGGGGGCGTCATCTCTCTCCAACCACACGAGTTTGCCTGTGTAGCTGGAATTCAAGCCCACGGATTGCTCTCTCAAGTTAAGAGCTTCAAGATCCTTATCTGTCGCGGTATTTTCTAGGGACGCTTTCAATCGATTTTCGAATGTCCCTTTATCGGCATAAAACGCTGCATCCAGTTCCTCGTTACGTTCCTTGAATAATGGGAGTATTTCGTTGATTCGATTGCTCGTAATTGCCTCCTGTATAAAACGATATTTAGGATAGAGTTGGCGGTGAAGTTTTTGATACTCATCTTCCGGCAAATCATCTACATATTTTATCGCTTTACTATCTAAAAATTTCCAGCGAGGAAGACTACTCTGCATGGTTATGGTTTGTACAAAGTGCAGTGATTTCTCATCTTCCGGCACAGATTTAATTTCGAGTTTGCCAATATGCACGTCTCCTTTATCATCCTGAAAAAAATCTCGCGCGGAATTGAGTATGGTATCGGAGCTCGATCCTAAGGCGGGCTGCTTTATGGAATTACCTTTGGCCGACGCAACCAGGGTAGCAACTGGCCAGACTTTGTCTGATTCATCTTTTGAAGCTACCCGTAAAATAATTTTGATACTTGAGTTCTCCAAGGTGGTATCTGAATAAAGCTCTATGCGGTTTTCACCACTCGTCATATACTGGTTTACCGGGACGACTGTGTTGAATTGACTACCGTCGAAACTCTCCATTACGTTTACACCGTTGACGACGACCTGGAATATGGCGTTTTCACATTCGATACGTAACGTAAAAAATGGTCTTTTATTTAGTACGGACACAATCTTGTTTTCCTCTAATTTCTTTTCCAGCGCACTAACCTTTGCACAACTAAACACCACAAGTAAAACCAAAACCCAACTATATAGTTTTCGCATCGATAGCCACGTCTCCCGCTTTCTCTGGCCATTGAAAAGGCTTAATAAGGGTAACGAGCTTATGAAACTCCTCATGTTTTTTTTCTGCCTCAACTTTGGTTTTTGCTCGACCATAGGTCTTTCGAGGCAGTGCTGAACTCTTGTCATTCCTATCATCCGATTCCGCCTTTTCCGCACCCGCTTTGATGTACAGCGTATAGTAAATGGCAGCACCGGTGAACGCCAGTGTACCCTCAAAACCAGGTTTCTCTTGTATATTCTTCGCTTTGACTGTACCTGTAAAGCCAACGCCTGTCTTGGCAGACTTCTCACTTCCTAAACGGGCACCAGCGCCTGCAGAAATTTTGATGAGAAAGGTGTCGACTTCTACCGTCACGAAGCCTTCAATGACAAACTCAAGATTAGAAGACAAGGTACCGTCAGTCGTCCAATCTTTGTTGGGGCTCTTTGTCCACTCGAATTTACCGCTTACTTTGCCGGAAATTTTGAGATCTACACCTAAATCTGCTTTAGCATTGTTAGTCTCATTGCCTACGCCTTGTTTTAAACGCTCACGTATTTTATCAAGAAAAACCGAATACCCCGGCGCCGCTACACGCAGTATCCACCCAAGAATATCAACCTTGACATCGGCACCGATCAAGGTCGGGCACTTCAAAAAGAACTTGCCTTCCAAATCGATCAAATTACTCTGTGGTAACTCGATCGTTTTCATCTCGCCGCCAAAGGCAATATTTGGCCAGTGTATCGTCACTTGTGGCGGCCGTTTATCATTATTCGAAAACAGCTTTCTCTTTGCGTCGACAAGCAAGGTTTCTTTGTTGGCATCCAGATCGCTGAAAAATGGTTCTATCTTTTTCAACAAACGAGTGAGACCCTCAAATGGTTTATCATTTTCTCTCGACAGTTTGCCACTGATTTCCCATTTTTCGGTATTGACGGCGAGGTTGAGCTTGCCAGACACGAAAAACTTGCCGTGCCCTTTCATTTTCTCGAAGCCAACTTTCTCATTCTTAGCCAACATCGCATACTTGGGCTGTTCATAGCCAAACCCGACCTCGCCACCCCAACTGGCCTGTTGAAACACTTCGATTTGGGCTTTTTGTTTACCAGTGCCACTGCAGGTCTGGCTAGTCACATTGTAAACAGATGCATTATTTAAATTAATCGGGATGAGATATTTTTCGAGAAACTTGCGGAATCCTTTCGAGTCCGGATCAAACATCGGCGGTAATAGTTGCACCTTGACAGGACTGGGTTGATCGACCTGTAAATCCGATGCGCTAATTTCCACAGAAGGACAGAGTCGATCACGGTTCGGTCGATATTTTCTTTTGTAGTCTTCGGATGAACTCGATTTACCACCATGTCCTTGCTTGCAGTTACCTTTGAGGGTGATTTCTACCAGTCGAGGTTCATCGGATTTTGCCAACACCCTCAACACATACTGATACTCACCCTCGGGCAACGGTTTGCTCAAATCGAGCGTAAATTTTCTAGCGGGATTGATCGCCGTAATCGCCACCAGTGCAGGTTCGCAACTGGCCCGATGACAGCTCTGACAACTATCGTCAGGGCGACTACTACTTTCAGTATTGGTGACCGTACTCGCCATTTAACACATCATTCCTTGTTCTTTTTATTTGTCGAGCCGTTTGGCGGCTTCATCGTTCAGCCGGGCGATGCGTAAGGCACCATCACTTATGTCTTTGTCTCCGAGAATCTCACGAGCCCAGGAATGACGGTGATTTTGATCGAAATCGTCACCAAATTGCGCACTCAGGCTAACGAAATCACAAATATCCTGACGCGTTTCGATACCATAGCCGCGCGCTTTTTCGACGATCGAACTAACTCGCTGTTTTAACTGCTCTTCAGTGAGGGTTTCGCATTGTTCAGGAAAGTGGATTTGCAGGTGCTCCTGCATACGCTTGAGGAAAAGACGCTCGGCAAGTTCGTCAAACAGTTTTACCTGTTCTGGGCGTAGTTTGATCATGGTATGACAACTTATTGATTATTTTTAAAATTATTTTAACTTTTGCTGCCGCCATAAGGGGTAGGCGAACAATCAATGCAAGTCGCCATAGTATAGACAATACAATCGCTTGCGAAAACTATTTAATAGGATAGATTCGAAATTTGTGACTAGAAGATGGGAACAAACATCGTGTTTCGAACCGCATTCAATTTGATCGAGCTTGCAGCCGGGCTTGTCGTTTGTTGGCCATTGGCCACCGCTTGTTGTTGCAGGGATTGAGGCAGATGTAGCAGCTGACTATTTGATTGAACGAGTGTTTCCAGCTTCCAGGTGTAGAAATTCCCCCAACTGTGCGTTGCTACCACATAAATATCGCCATCATGGTAAACGCCATAGCCGACGACAACTGCCCAATGCGCGTTTGCGCCCCCGTAACAACCTGGATTTCCTTGGGTATCAACATCGAAAGCCACAAGCGCGGTATGGTCCTGCTTGATAATCTGGCGTAGATTGTCGAACGTTATTCCTTTGACGATTTCGTTTCGGTAATACCCTTGCTGCTCCGCTACCGTTTTTAGTTGCTCAGGCATCCAGAAGTCATCCGTATTTCCGGCCCCAAGGATCAACCCGCCTTGTTTTATCATCTGGCGCTGTACCGGTTGTGCTCCGCCAGGATTTTTCCCCTGAAGATTGTGTATCGTGCCCCCTGGCTGCCGAAACTTCAGGTGACGATAATTCAGTGCAATATTTAGCGCGAAAAAGCCAGAGTCGATTCCAGACAAGAAACTTACTTCTGGAAATGGGTTTAACAATTTGTAGTAAAGGACGCGTTTTCCTAGAAAAAAACGCCTTATTGATTGCAAATCCTGTCCTGACAAACCCTGCCTCCGAATCGAAACCAGATATACTTATCCCCTTGTCGGACTTTTTAGACAGCTTCTTTAGTATAAGGACACAAAAAAAAACGGGGGCAAGGCCCCCGTTGTAGTTTGCGTTGTTGTTCTTGTTTAAATCTTTGTGCCTTCGATAAGGTTGTAACCGGCAGGAATTGGGCTGCCTGCATCGCCTTTCTCGTTGAATGGCGTGTACTTGGTTACGATCTTCGCGAAATTCAGACTCAAAGACTCATTCGGGCGATCGCCACCAGTAGACATGGAATAACCAGAAATCATGCAGTCATCCAATTCATAAGACATATAGGTTTCAATTTCTGAGGTTCCTGTCTTACAAAGATGGATAGTCGCCTTCTTGGCCTTACCAACTGTTGCCTCGTTGAACAGTAAGGGTGAAGACTTGTCCAGCAATTTGGTTACTGAAATTTCGCTGATGCTCGGCTTAGTTGCTTCACGGTCGGCGGTGCCGCCGATAGAGGTTGAAATTGCGCGTCCACATCCGAATTGCATGGAATCCAACTGTATCCAACCCTCGTGTCCCTTAGAAGAAACTGTTCCTTCAATACCTTCATATTGCAAATAAATAGCCATTTCCTAAATCTCCTTTGTCAAATTTGTGTAAAACTTCCTTAGAAACTTTTTCTCAACCACGGTGTTATAGTAACCGCGTTAGAAAATAAAGACCTGTTATCTAGTTCACAATCATCTAACTAATTTACCGTGACAGTGAGGCTATCGTCGTCACCAACGCCGATAGTGACTTTCTTCACGGCTTCACCGACAGCAACACGACTCAAAAACTCTTCTGACATTTTAGGCAGTAAGCCGTCATTGAGTATATTGTCGATATTGCGCGCGCCGCTTTCTACTTCCTGGCAACGAGAGGTGATGGTTTCCAGAACATCGTCCCCATACTCGAAGTCAGCTTTGTAATTCTGATAAATCCGCTTACCTATCTTGTTCAGCTTTAATGCAATGATCTTGGAAAGCGCGTTATCGTGTAAAGGATAGTAACAAACTGACGTGGTACGTCCAAGAAACGCCGGTTTGAAATAGCTGAGTAAATCCGGGCGCACTGCCTCAAGCAGCATATCTGGTTCAGGCATGGTTTCTTCGTCGGAACAGAGCTTCGATATCGTTTCCGAACCCAGATTCGATGTCATGATTATCACCGTATTCTTGAAGTCGATATCGCGACCCTCGCCGTCTTTCATATTTCCCTTATCGAACACCTGATAGAAAATATCCTGTACGCCAGAATGAGCTTTTTCCATCTCATCAAGCAATACTATGCTATAGGGCTTGCGCCGTACAGCTTCGGTGAGCACGCCACCTTCACCATATCCGACATAACCGGGAGGAGATCCCATTAGCAACGAGACCTTATGTTCCTCTTTGAATTCGGACATATTGATGACCGTCATGTTTTGCTCACCGCCGTAGAGCAAATCCGCGAGCGCCAGAGCTGTTTCTGTTTTACCCACGCCGCTGGTACCGACCATCAGGAATACACCAATAGGCTTATTAGGATCAGTCAACCGCGCACGAGAAGTACGAATGCTCTTGGCAATCGCTTCAAGGGCGTGACGTTGTCCGATAACACGCTGCTCCAGGTGATCACCTAACTTCAATACCGACTGAATTTCATCGCTTACCATGCGCCCTACGGGAATACCGGTCCATCCAGCAATAACTTCAGCAACCGCTTGCGCGTCGACACGCACATGTAGCAAGGGGCTCTCACCCTGCAATTGTTTCAACTGTTCTTCCAGGGACTGCAAACGCTGTTTGGCTTCCTGTTTGTCGAGAGACTCGTCCTCGCTGTGCAACTGAGCTAACGCTTTAGCTATTTCTGCGGCGATTTCACGTTCACTCGCCCATTGCTGATTAAGCGTCTGCAAACGAGTATTGACGGTGTCTTTCTCTGTCAGCAATTCGTCGATACGCTCCTGGTGATTTGCACCGGCTTCCTGCTCGCGATTCAAGATATTCAAAGTGACATCAATCTGGTCCAGTCGACGCTGGCTGTCTTCAACAGAAGCCGGCGTAGAATTTTGGCTGATTCCAACCTTGGCACATGCGGTATCAAGCACGCTCACGCATTTATCCGGCATTTGTCGATCGGGTATATAACGGTGTGAAAGCTTTACCGCTTCCACCAGGGCCTCGTCGAGAATACGCACACCATGATGTTTTTGTAACATGGGAGCCAGACCACGCATCATTTCTATGGCCGTTGCCTCACTAGGTTCTTCGACTTTTACAACCTGGAACCGGCGGGTAAGAGCCGGGTCTTTTTCGAAATACTTTTTGTATTCCAACCAAGTCGTCGCAGCAATCGTACGTAGCTCTCCACGGGCAAGGGCTGGTTTTAATAGATTGGCGGCGTCATTTTGGCCGGCTTGTCCACCGGCACCAATCAAGGTATGTGCTTCGTCAATGAATAGTATGATGGGGGTGGTTGAACCTTTGACTTCATCGATTACTGAACGCAGGCGATTTTCGAATTCACCTTTAACGCTTGCACCTGCCTGTAACAAACCAAGATCAAGCGATAGTAGTTCGACATTTTGCAACGCAGGCGGCACGTCACCCTTGGCAATACGCAAAGCGAAACCTTCGACGACGGCTGTTTTACCAACGCCGGCTTCACCAGTCAGAATTGGATTATTCTGGCGACGGCGGGTAAGTATATCGACGATTTGACGTATCTCTCCATCGCGTCCCAACACGGCGTCTATTTTTCCATCACGTGCCTGTTGGGTCAGGTTATTGGTATATTGCTGCAATGCACCGCCCTTACGCGCTGGCGCACCGGCTTCACCACTTGTTGCAGCGGCACGAGATTGGCTTTTCGCTTCCTGCGTTTCACCCGTAATGCTTACAAAATTCTTGCGCAAATCGTCAGCGGCAATTCCTTCGAAAACGCGTGTTGCGCTGTTCAACTGACGTCTCAGGCTTTCGTCACTCAACATTGCGCCAAGTATGTGTCCGCTGCGTGTAAATGGCGCACCGAAATTGAGTGAGCCATATACCCAGGCCTCACGCGCAACATCGACAATACGAGGAGACAATGAAGGCGGTCTGGAATTACCGGTTTTGAAGCCGTCGATGGCACGGGTAAGATCCGCCGATAAACGACCAACATCAATTCCGTAAAACTGAGTAATCGCAGCGATATCGCTATCGGTCTGTTCCAGCAATTTCATCAGCCAGTGTTCGATTTCCACGTCATAATTGGTGCGCGAAAGACACAAACCGGCAGCTGCCTCTAAGCTATGTTTTGTCGACTCGTTCAATTTTTCGATCAGCGATCGCAATTCCACCTGTACCATTTTGCTTTCCTTGTGTACTCGTTTCTCGTTAACTGTTGTAATCAACCGTCATCAAAACCTGATGACCCCTGCTAGCACTCTTATTTCCCTATGCGAAAAAAGCTACTGCATCAAAACCTTATACGGAATCAAAATTTCGTCGACTTCCGGTGTCTGATCCTGCTGTGGTAACCAGCAATTCCAGCCTAGATTGAGCCCACTCTTTTCCGGACTCATCTGCCAATCAGGCCGCGTACCGCCGCGCAAGACATAGCGTATATCAAACTGAAAAGTATGTCCCACATAAAGCGTTATCAGTCGACACAGCAATTTCTGTCGCAACGTACCTGGCCGTATTTTCTCCGCTTCATTACGGTGCATCGGCCCCAATGCGAGTTCAAACCGATTTTCTACACAGAACACCTGATCGCCTATGACAAAGTCCTGACCCAATACATTATTCTGCGAACGCCCAAACATATCAGGCAGCTGTACGCGGTCATCGGTTTCAAGCGCCAACCACTCCCCTTGAAACTGGTGCACTTCCACAGGCAGTCCGAGAAAATCCGTCAGTAATTCGCTGAGGCCTAAAGCACCGCGCTGTTGATTGATAAAATGCCCGGCATAGTGCAGCAGATTACCAATATCCAACTCGTAGCGCTGTCCGAGATATGTTGTTTCAATACCCATTAATGACAGCACTGATCGCGTTATTGGATCAGGGTTACGCCTGTCATTGCCAGAGGCCTCGGCGTTTACCACTAAACGATATTTTGCCCATGCCCGATAAAACAAAGAGATACTGCGATGATTGAAAATATCCAGGAAATCGCGCAGGGCTTCGTTTCTTTGTTTGTATTGTTCTACGATAAGCTCGGAATAGTGATCCGGCAATACACCTGCGGGACCGTTAAGCCCCATAAAATTGACGCCAAGTGTGATGCCACCATCTGAGGACGAACTTAATTCGGCCCCATTTTCAAGTTCTTCCGCGGGAAAAGCCAAAAACCGCTGGGCACGAAAGCGGAGCAACTCCTGCTCTGGGTCAAAGTCGCGACCAATAGCGCGGCGTGGACCATTTGCTGAGCCATCCACCCACTCAGCTTGCAACTGTCGTACGGCCTGGAAGAATTTTCGTCCAGTCTTTTTGCTTGGTGCCGCTACGCGCTTGCTCAGGCGATTTGGCGATTCGACGCTCTCGGTGTCCATTTCTTAATCGGCTCTTCTCGTTGAACAGTTCTCAATACCAGACGCGTGAATGAATTCATCGGCGCATACAAAGCGAAAAAACGTTCCAGCACTGATGCGAACAACAGCATGTTTTGGTCTTTATATCGCTCTTCGTCGAGCACCAATTCAACTTCAATTCCACGACAAATCGCGGCATTACCATGGCTCCTTACTCGCGAGGCAATCTGACGTGTATTGAGTT
Organism: Gammaproteobacteria bacterium; assembly: GCA_029881255.1. Lineage (NCBI taxonomy): Bacteria > Pseudomonadati > Pseudomonadota > Gammaproteobacteria > Gammaproteobacteria bacterium. The sequence continues at coordinate 338,592 of JAOUMY010000002.1, forward strand.
TTCGTATGCCATTGATGATGGCTTGATTCTTGGGCAGCTCGTTCACGTTATATAGACCCAGCATTTCCTTTAACACAGTCAAGGTCTGCTCTTGGTCAAACAAGGGAATATGATTGATTGAGAGATGTGAAATTAAACGCCAGCGCAGTCCACTCAATTGCCCGGGTCTTATTGTATGCGTTGGGGGAGTAATGCACTCAATAGTTTCCACCAGACCGCCATCGCGCATATGTAGATTGAGTGTTCCGCGTTGTAGGTATTTCAGCATGTCGCGATTGAGGCAGAGTGTCTCCACATTGATAACCCACTTATCAGCGGAGGCGGACAAATAATTATCGTTTACCAGCGAAATATGCATTTCGCTGCCCTTGTCGATTTGATTAGACTTGTGGTTATCACTATTACGTCGGCGCGCATGCCAGTACAAGCCTTCATCGCCCGCCAATGATTGATGACTGGTTCCATAAAATGGCGCGACGACTGTCTCTTCACCATCGGCGCGCGTAATGCTGACCTTATCAATCTGATAAATTTCACGAGAAAGTTTGCGTCGACTATCGGGTATCACATGATATTCATCACTTTGACCAGAGGCCACAATAGGCTCAGCGACTTGTCTAAATAGGTTGACTACGGGCGTACACCCTAGAGAGAACACCGACTTGTTTACATAGTCTGCCACGCCAGGAAAAGTTCGATTCAAATACAAAAAGATTTCTATGCGTGACCCACGTCCTTGCAGGCGATCCTTCAGTCCTGTGACATCGAAAAACATAAACTTTTTGGGAAAGGTAAAAAATTCCGTCAGCAGACGAAAGCCGCTAAATGAGCGCTTGCCGTATTCGAGCAAATTATCCTCTTCTTCAAATCCCACCTCTTTGACGCAAGCAGCATCAAGATATACCGGCGCGGTATCGAGGCTATTGTTTGCCACGCTCACTGCGACGAGATGATTGAATATCAGACTATATAATTTGTTCGAAATCCCTTCGTCACCACCGATGTAAAAACGAATCTTGTCTGGCGCCAGGTCTTCGAACCGAAAATCCTCTTCATCGCATGTCAGTTGCAGTTTTATTACGGCGGCAGCGTCAAGATAGGACGGTATCGGCGGTGCTTTATACGCACCCTCGACTAATTCTGCCTGCGTGATCTGAAACGGCCACAAGGTTACCGGGTATGCGGTACGAAAGGTCAAGGCGTCGCCATCTATCGTGTCGCTTTCGAGCAGACTGCCTTTGGGAATTTGATAAGCATCTCCAAGCCCATCCTGCGGAGTCAATCGCGCAATCGTCATCGACGGTATCGGTTTCAGATAATGCGGATATAGCAGGTCTAGCAGCGTCTCGTTCAGCTCAGGAAAATCATCATCGAGTTTTTTGCGAATGCGACCGTTGAGAAACGCTACCGACTGTATCAAATGTTCAACATGGGTATCGGCAATCGTGTCCTTGTTAATGCCTAATTGCGAAGCAGCCTGCGGATTTTCTTTTTGAAAACGGGCCGCGGAACGATTTAAAAATCGTAATTCCTTTTCATAATAGTCGAGTAAACTGTCATCCATCGACTGCATCCTCCACATCCAGTTCCCGCGATACAGGATCTATACGTGTATCAAAAACTAATGGTTCAACTGCGGGCTCAACGCGAAGTTCGGCCTCAATACGAAAGTGCACAGTTCTGTCCAGGTTATCCATTTTTTTTCTTTCCGTAACGCGTACTGATTTAAAGCGCTTTTCATAATTCTCGATGACGTGACGAATTTCTTTGACCAGACGCTCCTGTTCCAACTGTGTTGAAAAACTCGCCCCGGTAAAATCCGGAACGCCGTAATCGACAATGGTTAGTGACCCGCCCATACGCTCCCGTCCTACCCTGTATGGCCTACGTGTATTGAGCAGATTTTCCAAATCCCGACGCAGCGCGTCGCGGATTTTTGACATATTAACTGAACTTGAACCAGTACCACTCGCGCCTGCCTGGGGATCAAGCAATCGATCGAGTACAGAGGGTTTCAGTTCCTGAGTTTTAGTAACGCGCGCCATTATCATTCAAAACTCAAGGTTTCCAGCTCCATAATGGTCTTGGCTTCTTCGCCGACAAGAAACATCTTTTGTCCTATGCCACAGGCTGGCCCGTTCTCTCCACCCACCCAATCTGTGGTACGACCAAGCTTGGCAACATCGTGCGTTGTCTCAATATCAGAATAATAAGTACCCGGTATATAGACCTCGCCCTGCAAATTATCGTCGGTCGTTTCGACATAGGCCCTGCGCCATTTAATATCAAGCAGGTTTTCAGCCTTACGAAATTCAATTTTCTTTATACTGTTAGTCGGAATCCAGTAGTACTTACCTGTAGTGGTCAGAACTTCAAACACTGTCCCCAGGCGGTCATCAAGATCACGAAAATCTTCGAAACTGCTACCATTGCATGATCCTGACCGCTGCTGTCGCGTCTCTTCGAGCTTATTGAAGACTTCACTTGCTGACGGCAATTCACCTTCACGCAAAAAAATTGAGGCACGCAACATCTGCTGCACATTGTCCTGTGGTTGGTCAACAAACTCAGGTACTCGCCCCTTCTCGTAAAAATCCTTACGCGCCATTTCTGCACGAATCAATTGCCGCAATAATGATACGCCACCCATAGACTCAGGGTGTTGATGAACGATGGTATCCAGTTGCTTGTCTGCGCGCTCATATTCACATGCGAGTATCAGGCACTCAACCAACAAGCTGCGCGCATCCAGATCAAAGGGACTTTCTCTAACCATGCGTGTTGCTTCATGTATCGCTTCGCGCAGTTGTCCGGCGGCTAACATATCTGTAACTTTCATTGATTAATCTCCTTACGTAATTTTTGCCGCTACGAGTTCGGTGACCAATTTTATCGATGACATCAATTGGTCGATTTGTGCATGGGGTTTCAACTGCACAACACACCCATAGATACCTGGTCGACCCGGCACTTCACGAATTTCTATATTGCAATCATTTAACGGATGTCTTGCACGCATTTCGTAGGAAGGCGTATCGCTGGATATGGCAAACTGCATTAGCCATTTTTTAAAATAATGTTGACACTCATCCGCACTGAGGAATGACCCAACTTTCTCGCGACCCATGACTTTGAGGTAATGCGCAAATCGGGATACACAAAGAATATATTGCAGCATTGAGCCTAGACGTGCATTGGCGCGCGACAATTCATCGTCATAGTGTTTATGACCATGTAAAGACTGATTACTGTAAAAAATGGCGTATTCCGAATGAGGGTTATGACTAAGGGGAATCAATCCTAATTCACTGAGTTCCTTTTCCTGTTCGTCGGTAATTAACACATCTGTCGTGTACTTAAGAACAGCACCGTGCGAGTCGGTGGCAAAATCTGCGACGACTAAATCGTTTACAACGCCGCCGTCCAGTTCACCCTGATAAGTACCACGAATATCCGCGAACCAACCGTGTTTTCGAAATGCACGAATCAGAATCGAACCAAATGCATAACAGGCATTTCCCCAGAGATAGTTATCACGTTCGCCGTCTATGGTTTCCGCAAAAGGAAACCCGTCTGCACGAAATACATCATCTGTGTAAGGCCTGCGCATCAGCACTCGAGGGACCGTCATGCCTACAAAACGTGTATCGATATCCTCACGCATGCGTGCCCACTTCATGTATTCCTTGCTTTTGAACAAGGCGTCCAGATTGATATGACGTGACAATTCGCTAAATTGACTTACACCAAAAAACGCTGGATGCGTCGATGTAATAAATGGCGCAAATGCAGCCGATGCCACGGTGGCAATGCTGCGCAAAACGCCAATGTTGTCATATGGCATGTCTTTGGTTGGACGGTGAGGCACATAATAGTCACCCAACAAAACACCATACGGTTCTCCACCGGCAATATCGTATTCTGCATTGTAGACTTTTCGAAAAAGCTGACTCTGATCAAACTCTATCGCCCGACCAAAATCCTTGCTCAACTCCCGCCACGACACGTCGAGCAATTTAATCTTGACACTCTCACTACCATTGAGGTGTCCAGTTAAAAAATACACGCCACACCAACTGGCCTCAAGACGTTGGAAGCACTCGTCGTGCAGAATTACATTTAGCTGGGCATTCAGACGCGAATCAATTTCTGCAATATAGAATTGAATTATATTGATCAGTCTACGCTTGTCACAATTCTCCGGTATTGTAATAAGACGTTTGAGTTGAACTAAAGACTCTTTGAGTGAACCGGCATTAAGAAAAGCATCCAGGGCATCCCGATGAAGCGTTCTCTCACCACTACTGGCAGCGATAACTGACTCAAAAAAGGATGCCCCGTTCACTTGTTATACCTTTATACGTGCAGACCAAGCACCGGATGCTGAAAAGCATCCGGTGTACATCATAGATCAATTAGCCAGGAATACGCGCAACCATGCGTAGGGAGGTGGTCAACTCTTCCATCTGCAACCATGGACGCATCCAGGCAATGGCATTGTATGAACCAGGAGAACCCGGAACTTCTTTTACCTCTACCTTTGCTTCCGCAAGCGGGAACTTGGCTTTCATCTCAGGGCCTGAGTCTGGATTTCCGTTAACGTATCCACTCAACCAGCGATTCAGCCACTCCTGCGCTTCATTTGCCTCCATGAAGGAACCGATCTTGTCGCGACCCATGACCTTCAAGTAATGGGCAATACGTGAAGTCGCCATGATGTACGGTAAACGTGCCGAGATCGCGGCATTTTCCGTTGGACCAGGTGCATCATAGATTTTCGCTTTTTGTGTGGTCTGCGCGCCAAAGAACACGGCATAGTCAGTGTTCTTATAGTGACACAGCGGTAGCAAGCCCAATTTACTCAATTCAGCTTCACGACGATCGGTAATACCAACTTCTGTCGGACACTTCATGTCAACATCGCCGTCATCACTGATGAAATTGTATGTTGGAAGACCTTCAACTTTACCGCCACCTTCCGCGCCTCGGATAGCTGTACACCAGCCGTATTGCGCATACGCATTCGTTAGACGCGTACCCATCACATACGCAGCGTTCATCCAATTGAATTTCTCATGACCTGGCTCGCCGGCAACCCCTGAGAATTCTTCATAATCGAATTCCTCGATCGGCTTAGTGTCCTGACCATATGGAAGACGCGCCAACACACGTGGCATAACCAGACTGACAAAACGTGAATCATCCGAATCACGGAAACTGCGCCACTTGGTATACTCAGTCGATTCGAAAATCTTTTCCAGATCGCGAGGTTTGGACAAATCAGTCCAGCCTTCGAGACCAAACAGCCTTGGATCTGCCGCTGAAATAAAAGGACAGAAAGAAGCGGCTGCGACGTTAGACATCTTACTCAGAAAATCGATGTCTTGTGGATGGTTTGAGAACTCATAATCTCCGATCAACGCGCCATAAGGTTCACCACCGGCAGTACCAAACTCATTTTCATACAATTTCTTGAATGTCTGGCTCTGGTCAAATTCCACAGCGGTATCAAGATCTTTAAATACGGTCTTCTTATCAGCGTTTATGACCTTGATCTTCAATCCTGAGCCTGTTTCAGAATTCATCACCAGATGGTGAAGACCACGCCAGGAACCTTCAAGTTTCTGGAATTTTTCGTTATGCATGATTGCTGCGAGCTGCTTGGAGATCAAATTGTCGATCTTGGCAATAGCTTCGTTGAAAGTGACCGTCAGGTTACGATTCCACGTAACGGTACCTTTCATAACCTCCTGCGCCAGGTTCTTTAACAAATCCTCGGATTGATCGCGCTCTGTCATCTTGGTGGCGCTGATCGCCTGCTCGAGCAAGCTGATCGATTCGCCTTCCGCTGCCGCCGCTGCCTGGACTTCTTCTTCAGTTGTACTCATTACAGAAACTCCTTATTCACTTTTCTCTGCTTCAATACCGAGGTCGTCTGACATCTTTTTGATGTCATCCGCATTTTGTAATACTTTTTCGAGTATCCCTTCCAGGTCTTCTGAACGATCTACTTTACTCATCAGGTCACGAAGCTTGTCGCGCGCTGCCTTCAATTGTCTCAAAGGCTCAACTTGCTCGACGACTGAGCCCGGTTCGAAATCCGCCATGGAATCAAATTTCAGACTGACGGCCATTTCCTTATCACCACCCTCGATGACATTGGCCACTTTCATATTGACGCCAGGCGTCATCTTGGCCATAACGGAATTAAAATTGTCACGATCAATCTGGATAAACTTACGATCCTTCAACGGCTTTAATGGCTGAGTCGGGTCACCAGAAAAATCACCCATAACGCCTACCACGAAAGGAAGTTCTTTTTTTACAACGCCGCCTTCTGTTTCCACGTCATAGCTGATATGTACACGAGGTTTACGAACCCGGCTCAACTTATCATGTATTCCTGCCATTCCAATGTCCTCTTTGGTTTAAAACGTATTAGAAAAATTCACTTGATGAGCTCGAAGCAGTACTTTTCGCGCCTTCTTCCGATGAAGGCCGAACACCTGCCAAACGAAAATACTCCTGTCGCGCCTTTCCATCTGGAATCAATTGTTCCAACAAATCAGGCAATGTCATACGCGACCAGCGTATGGCTTGTTCCAGGGAGTATGAAACCGGTGAGTGAGGTTCGGTACGCTTAAAAAATTCTGCAATCTTTTGTAGCATCTTAAGTGCTTCGTCACGGGTAGCAACTTCCCCGTTTAACGAGCCGCCAGATTTCGACTTCACAGCGACATCCCCACCACCCGACTCACTCGAACTTTCAGATTCCCCAGCTGCCTCGTCGATAAACATGTCACGCGTCAGATAAGAAACAATCGACTTTACTTCGATTATCGCGTTCTTGATATTCGAAGATGGAGGCGCATCTGCGCCAGCCGCTTTGTCAAAGGCCTCATTCATTAGCTGAAACGCTGCAAGACAGCTGTCGATATCGGCAATAAGCGTTTCATAAAATGACAACGGCGTTTCCATCGCCGCACGTTCGATTTGCGCCATCGTTGGCACGCCAGCTTCAATTCGAGACTTGCGCTTATCGGGGTCTGTGATGCGTTCTAATTCCTGCGCCTGTACATATTGCCATTGCGCGTAATCCGTTCCTGAAAAACCCTGGGTCAAGGCGATGTTGCGGATCGGGGCCAACAAGGTACCCTCTCCATCGACACCATTAAGTCCCATAATTGGTGCGATACGTGTTTCCATACCGTCTTCATCAGGCATGGGAAAAATATTGTCCCAATATCTTTCTACCAGTTCGCGGGTCAGGTTAAATCCCTCACGCATGCCCGCAAATCCATCAGTACGCACCAACGCTTCGATGTACCAGGCGACAATTTCAAGATCTTTTGCGTGATCTTTCAATACGGTAGGGGCAAGTTCTATGATGTTATGCCATTCCTCATCAACTTTACCCATGGCATCTCGATCATCGATACCGATGGCGGCCCGCTCATTAGCCCGCGCGGCATTGCGCGCATCTTTTACTTTGTAATAAATGGAATTCGGTGATGGATCAAGACGCAGGTCAACGCCTGTCGGCGCTTCATCGCTGATGGGTGCAGTAAGTGTATCAAGCTCTATTCTGTCTGCTACTGTCATGTTTCAATCCATCGATCATTATTTTGTATATTGCCGGAACAAATCCCCGGTGAATCAGTCGTTGTGCTGCCTATTATGCTCATTGAGCCCGAGCTTGCATGTGAACTATTTCACAAGGACTGAGTGTGCATTCCGCTATAGTGACACTCATCTTTTGACTACATAAGGAAGTTCGAGAAAAGACAGGAAACATGCGTCCCTGTTTGATTGAGCTAATAGAACCCTTACACTTCCTTTTTGAGGATAATAATGCATAATGAGAAAATTGCAAACAAACACAAAATATTAACTTACTACTCTTTTGTAAGAAAATACTTCAAGCATTTGGCCTGATTTGGAATTTATTGTATATGGGCGGCGCAATAAGGACATGAAACTCACTTTAACGGTTAAAAACCCAGAATTATTGTCAAAAAATCAGTCCACTCAATTTTCTTTCTCAGAAAAAGGTGGATCAATCGGACGTAACCCGTTAAATGATTGGATTATTTGCGATGTAAATCGCTTCATTTCTGGCAAGCACGCATTAATTCGCTGCCAAAATGGTGAATTCACCATCACCGACACTAGCACTAACGGCGTATTCATCAATCAAGGCACTCAGGCGTTGGGAAATGGAAACTCCACCATCATCAACAACAACGACCAGATACAACTGGGCGAATTGAATATCGTAGCCCAGGTTGAACACGGCGAAAGACCACAGACGGCCGAAACACCTTTACTTCAACAGACTGACGATCATGACATATTGGCCAATTTATTCGGTGATTTGGGCGCGCCCGATTCACAACAAGTGCTGGAGCCAATCACTTCTGATGCCAATATCGAGGAATTAATTGGTGCGTCGAGCCTGGATGACCTCCATCTGGATGAGGGTGGCGTTATTGATCCACTTGCCATCTTGGACGGCCCAGCGGACGATGACGCTTTTGGCATTCTGAATTCGAAACCTCATGAGAGACAAAGCCATAGCAGTTTTATTGACAATGCAACGCCCCTGGACATGCCGTTTACGCCGCCGAAAACGCTGGATGCGCCAGGTAGTGCCAACAAAGCAGAGGAAGCCGACGAACTGGCCTTATTACTTAAAGAGCTGGAAGCCCCCGCAAGTCCGATGATTCAAGGCCCTGCAGCGCTCGACGAAGAAGACGACATTCTTTCCTTGCTCGGCATAGCGCCGGCAAAACCAGTACAAGCGGCGAAAGTACAGGCTACTCCTCCGGTTCAAAGCCAGGCCCCAAAACCTGTAGTACCCCAAAAGACTGCCGACGCGAGCACAATACAGAGCGCAGATGCCATTCTGAAAGCGGCTGGACTCGAACCGAGCGTCTATACTACCAGCCAAAAACAAGAGATACTTCCGCTGCTCGGAACTATGTTGCGTAGTTGCATGGATGGATTAGTCACGGCTTTAATGGCCCGCAATCAGGTAAAATCCGGACTGCGTATGGAAGTTACCACCATCGCGCCAGTCGAAAACAATCCACTGAAATTTTCGGTCAGTGGTGATGAGGCCTTGCGTAACCTGCTTAGCTCTCGACAGGGCTACCTAGGTCCTAGCGATGCGATTAGAGAAGGTTTTCAGGATTTGCAAATACATCAACTGGCGATGATGGCCGCTACGCAGAAGACTTTGCAGTCATTGGTGCAGCGTTTCAATCCAAACATACTGGAACGGCAGTTTGACCAACACAAGTCTAACGGCATCAAGCTTGGTTCGAAAAAATCTCAGTACTGGGATCAGTACGAGCAGTTCTACCAACAAATGGAAAATGCCATTGGTGATGATTTCATGCATCTTCTGGGAGAAGTCTTTGCTAACGCCTACGAAGAACAAACGCACCGGGCAAAGATGAAGCGTTAGGGTGTAGAATTCACATTTCGCTTCAAACTAAACAAATTCAGAACAACAAATAATAATTGAAATAATACAAGGAGAGGATATAGCGTCCATGGAATTCAAGAGACTTTCGTTTCGCTTTTTTGTTTTCCTGTTACTCATCTCGACCAGCGCTTGCTCTAGCAAGTTACTGGTGCCCTTTGCCACCTGGGCACAAATCGATTTTAAAATTGCTACTGACGTCAATCCCGACAGCGGTGACCGTCCATCGCCGATAGTGGTGAGGTTATACGAGCTGTCAGAAATAGGCGAGTTTCAGGGAAAGGAGTTTTTCGACATCTACGACAATGATGGCGAAGCCCTGAAGGCCACGCTATTGGCGAAAGAGGAATTCAACTTCAGACCGGGCGAGAGTTCTTTTATCGAACGCAAACTGAAGGAAGATACTCAGTACATCGGGATACTTGCCGCCTTCCGTAGCATTGACGACGCCCGTTGGCGAGGTTTTGTCAAACTAAACAAGAATCGCACTAACCGAATGTCGGTCACCCTGAAAGGGGTCAACGCCGATGTTCGACTCACACGTTAAATCTGGAATCGAGTCATGTCATATAAAAACAAGGTTGTCTGGTCCCAAGGATTATTTGTACAACCACAACATTTTCAGCAGCACTCCCGGTATTTCGAAGATCTGATCAATGCCCGCAGCAAAGACAGCGCCCCTTACGACTGGGGTATCAGCGAATTAAAGATTGATGAGGAACTGCTTTCTCAAGGCAAGATTGCCATTAGTCATTGTAGTGGTCGATTTCCCGATGGCACGCCGTTCGTAATCAACGAGGACAGCATACGCCCGAAACTTATTGACGTTCCCGAATGTCAGGACGTTGAAGTTTTTCTCGCCTTGCCTGTACGTCGTTACGGCAGTGTCGAAATCGATTTTGAAAATCGTGATGAAGGTTTAGCAAGAGAAATCACGCAAAACGTCAACATTAGCGATACAACCAGCGGCGCCTCGGCGGTAACTGAAATGCAAACCGCCCAATTAAACATGCGTCTGATGTTGGAACATGAAAAGCGTACGGATTTCACCGTTGTCGGAATTGCGCGCATCACCGAGCGACGTCCTGATGGCCAGATTCTGCTCGATGGCAAATATCTACCGTCGTGTCTTAACATAAATGCCGTTCCGCGTTTACGACGCTACCTGGATGATATATGCTCCCTGGTCAATCATCGTGGCGATGCGCTGGCGAATCGCGTTTCTGATGGCAGAACGAGTACGTCCGAAATCGCTGACTTTCTCTTCCTTCAGGCAGTAAACCGCTACCAGGCACTATTGCAACATTTACAGACGCTACCTGTTTTACATCCGGAACACTTGTACAGCGTGTTTCGCCAAATGAGCGCAGAATTTTCTACATTTACGCGTAATCAACGCCGACCTATGCCGCTTGATGGCTATGAGCATTCCCAAATGGATCAGTGTTTTGAACATCTCATGGGTGACTTGCGTCATTCGCTGAGCGTAATAATCGAGCAAAACGTGGTCCAGCTGGCAGTGCAGAGCCACAGTCGCGGTGTTTTTTCCGCGCCGATTCAGGACCACAGTCTGTTGAAAAACGCGACATTTATTCTGGCCGCCAAAGCATCGGTCGGTGATGACGCAATACGCAAACAATTCCCTGCGCAAATTAAAATAGGACCAGTGGAACGTATTCGTGAACTGGTAAATCTTTCTATTTCCGGTATCGCGATCAAACCCATGCCGGCGGCGCCAAAACAGGTTCCCTATCATACCGGGTACACCTATTTTGAAATGGATCAGTCGAGCCAGCTTTGGCCGCTACTTAGCAGCTCGGGCGGTTTCGCATTCCACGTCAGCGGGGATTTCCCCAATCTTGAACTTGAACTTTGGGCTATCAAGGGAAAATAAGCTATGGACAAGGATGATATCTTCGCCACACTTGATGATAAGACTATTATCACGCCTATGCCGTCCAAGGCGTCAAATTTCGCCAAACCCAGACCCGGTACGCGACCGACGGAAACGCCCATGGCCGCGGACCCCTATCTCGCTGGAAACGCGATCGATACGATTAACGCCATACGCGAAGCTGGCATAAACAGCGTGGTTGCCTGTGCTGCGCCCTTGTTGTCCAGCCTGCATCGGCTGCGCACTACCTTACGCATGGACGATATCAATGCCTTTCGTCGCCGCATCGTCAGCGAAATACAACAGTTTGAACGTAGCGCCGAACAAAAGCTGGTATCAAAACAGAACGTTCTGGTGGCGCGCTACATTTTGTGTGCGGCGTTGGATGAAGCGGTTCTCAATACGCCGTGGGGAAGTAGTGGAACATGGGCGCAACAAACCTTGCTCAACTTTTTCCACAAAGAGGCCTCAGGCGGCGAAAAGTTTTTCATTATCATTGATCGACTATTGCCTGACGCAGCGGCCAATATTGAACTCATAGAATTGGCTGCCGTTTGTCTCGGACTTGGTTATAAAGGCAAATTCCGTATCGATCCAATGGGAGACAGCAAGATAGAAAACTTGCGTAATAATTTGCTCGCGCGCATACAGACCGTGCGCGGCCCATTAGAACAATCGCTCTCACCAAACTGGGCTGGTGAAAACGCCCCTGATCGCAATATGCAACGCCGTGTTCCCATGTGGTTGGTCGGCGCAATCACCGCCGCACTACTGATTACGGTTTACTCGGGTTTTAAATTCAGCCTCAATAGTCTTGCCACGCCAGTCTTGAGTGACCTGGAGCGTATTGGCAAACCGTCTATCGAACAGGAGCGCGGAAAATGAAAGCAGTCATTCAAATTCTGACTAATCGAACCGTTATCTCGGTACTGGCGCTTATCGCCTTTTCCGTCATCATCTGGTTAGGCGGCCCGATGTTGGCTGTCGGCGAAACCAAGATTCTTGACAGCGAGCTGGCACGATTCGCCACTATAGCTGTGTTGATTCTGATATGGGGTATCAACAATCTACGCAAACAGAAAGAAGATGAGAAAAAAACCGAAGGCCTGTTAGCTGGCGGCCTGCTGGACAAACTCACCGGTGGTGGAAAAAAAGGTCTAAGTGACGCGGCGGCGGCCGAACAGGAACAGATCAACAAACGCTTTCGTGAAGCACTGGCGATTCTGCGCAAGGCTAAGCTCAACAAGAAGGCGGGTGGTCTGCGATTGCACGAACTACCCTGGTATATCGTCATAGGTCCTCCTGGCTCAGGAAAGACCACGGCAATTATCAATTCTGGTTTAAAGTTTCCCCTCGCCGACCATCTCGGCACGCAAGCTGTGCGCGGAGTCGGTGGAACGCGGGACTGTGATTGGTGGTTTACGGATGAAGCAGTCCTGATTGACACCGCTGGACGCTATACCACGCAGGATAGCAATCGCGAAGCCGATAGCGCCGGTTGGGACAGTTTTCTGCAACAACTACGCACCTATCGCAAAGCCAAGCCTATAAATGGCGCGATAGTCACTATCAGTTACGCCGATCTGGTCAACAACAATGACCGCGAACGCATAGAACATGCGCAACGTATACGCGAACGTATCAAAGAACTTCGCGAAAAACTGGGGATAGATTTTCCGGTGTATTTCTTTATCACCAAGTGTGATCTCATCTCTGGCTTTAACGAATTTTTTAATCCCTACTCGAAGAAGGAACGCGAACAGGTTTGGGGCGTGACCTTCCCGTTCGAAGGAGACAAGGCAGAACGCAAGGCCTATACCGCGTTTGCGTCAGAATTTGACCAGCTATTGCATCGTATTAACAGTCATGTTCTTAGTCGCATGCAGAACGAAAAAGACATCACCACGCGTTCACGGGTTCTTGCATTTCCTCAGGAGATGTTGGCGCTCAAACCCATTGCCACAGATTTTATTCGCAATGTATTCCAACCCACTCGTCTGGATACTTCAGCCATGCTGCGTGGCATTTATTTCACCAGCGGCACGCAGGAAGGTACGCCAATTGACCGCGTAATGGGTTCACTGGCTTCCACGTTTGGTCTGGATCAGCAATCCGTACCGAGTTTTAGCGGTCAAGGTCGTAGCTATTTTCTACATGACGTCCTCGCCCGCGTCGTCTTTCAGGAAGCGGGACTTGGCGACACCAAGCGATCCTATCAGGTCCAGATGGACTTGCTCGCCAAGGGAGCGTATGCCGCGTCCGCTTTCGTTCTCGTAGGCGCAACGCTGGGCTGGGCATCCAGTTTTTCCGACAGCGAACAACGTGTAGTGGAGGTCAAACAATTCGTTGATCGATACATCGAACAGTATCGCGAAATTAATACGAGTGTATCTCAGCCTGTCGATATCTTACCCGCAGTGAATTCTCTGAGTAATGCGCTCGCATTGCTTGAAGAAGATAGGGAAAAATGGTTTGTACACGGCGGCCTTGATCCCAGTGGCAAGCTGGGCGATGCCCTGGAGCAAGCCTATCACCGCGTGCTCAAAACGTTATATCAGCCGGGTTTGGGGCGTTTTCTCGAACAACAACTGGTGAGCAATACCATTGATTCAGAAGTGCTGTTTGATGTCCTCAAAACTTACTTGATGCTTTCAGATCTGGAAAGACTCGATAGTAAGACAGTCAATGAATGGCTGACCAGTATCTGGCCTTCCTATATGCCTGGCGAACCGGAAAGCCAGCAACGCCTGGCTCTGCATACCAGTAATCTGCTCAAGCACGATTATGAGCCGATGCTGTTAAAGCCCAGTTATGTTGAACGCGCGCGTGAACGTCTAAATCAAGTCCCCCTGTCGGAACGCGTTTATGCACGCCTGAAACAAACCGTCGATGCAGGAAAGTATGATCTCAAAACCGCCGACTGGTGGCGAGTTGGCAATATCAATGTATTTCGTTTTCGTGACCAGGCAGAACCAATCGGCGTGATCCCAGGTTTCTATACACATCAGGGATTCCACAAGATATTTCTGTCTGAAAATGCGGTAGTCTCTCAAAACACCGCCGAGGAAAGTTGGGTACTGGGTGCGCGCGATGATGCCGCGTTGAGTGAATCACAACAGAAAGAATTACGCGACAGCGTGCAAAAACTGTATTTGCGCGATTACGAAGCCACATGGCGTGATCTGATTAACAGTATCGAAGTGGTACGCTTCGAGAGCCTCGATCATGGCGTCGATGTTTTGAATGCGCTGGCATCTCCGGCATCGCCGCTGAAGAGTCTACTTACCGTCGTCGAGACCAACGTAACGCTCACTCGCTTGCCAACAGTGGAGACTAAAGTGGCAGCAGTCGGAAAACTTGTGGACGCAGCACAAAGCGCAGTACAAGCCGCAGCGAAACGCAATCCTAATGCACCGTGGCGCACGGTTGAAGTGAACTTCAAACCGGTAGCCAGCCTGGCAGATGGTGGTGCAGCAGGTGTTCCGCCAATTGATGATACGCTGGTAAAAATTTCCAAAGTGGTGGAAACGCTGCAGAAGGTAAACGCCGCACCAAATCTCAACGAGGCTGGGCACAAGATGGCTGCGCAACGAGTCAGTAGTCGCGGCAACGATGCTATCGGCCGCCTGCGCAAACACGCGCAATCCATGCCATCCCCTGTTCGCAATTGGGTTACCTCACTCTCGTCTGAGAGCTGGCGCATGTTGCTCAATCTGTCCAAGGAACAGATTCGTGAAAACTGGAACAACGATGTATGGCCAGAATATGAGCGCACGGTTTCCCGTCGCTATCCGTTTAGTCAAACATCGGAAACCGATGTTTCACTCGATGACTTCGCGCGTTTCTTCGGCCCCAACGGCACGCTCGATTTCTTCTTCAAGAACAATCTCGAGCCATTTATTGCTACACGTGGAAGAAGTTGGCGCGAAGAACCCATTGAGGATCTGGGCCTGGACGTAAACCGAACACTTATCATCAACCTGCAACGTGCCGCGCAAATACGCGATGCCTTTTTCCGCAAAAGTCCCGATACGCCATCTTTGGAGCTTATCATGACGCCAACCAAACTGGATAATAAGGTGAGCAAAGTCTCACTGGAAGTGGAAGGGACACGAATGAATTACAGCCATGGCCCGACTCGGGCGCAGACGGTGAACTGGCCAGGAAATGCCGCTAGTGGTCGTGCCCGCGTCAATTTTGAAACTACGACTGGACGAGAATATCATCTCGACAAAGAGGGGAGCTGGTCGCTGTTTCGCTTAATGGATGAGGCTGATGTCAAATCAGCTGGACAATATGATAAAGTCAAAGCGACGTTTCGTGCCAAGAATCACTCAGCCGAATACGAAGTACGAACTAAAGGCGTTTCCAATCCATTGGCAACTGACATTTTGCACTCATTCAGCCTGCCTCGCGAAATATAGTGAGTCTTCAAAGACAGGGAAGCTTACATTGTGACAACAACACGGATATGTCCAGGCTATTACGGAAAATTACCTCAACGCGGTGATTTCATTCGCCACGGATTGAGTAACGACTTCGTCACTGCCTGGGACGATTGGCTAAGCAACGGCCTTCGCCATGTCCGGGAGAAGCTTGGTGACAACTGGCTCAGTCATTATTTACACACGCCGGTGTGGCGCTATTACATCGGTCGCAACGTAATCGACGCAAAGGTTCACACCGGCATCTGGTTTCCGAGTATGGATAAAGTCGGTCGCTACTTTCCCTTCACTATCGACTGCGCCCTCAATCATTCATTACCCAACTGGTTCGGCAATGCCGATCACGAAGGATATCTCGCGCAATTGGAAAAAATTGGATTGATTACGCTGGATGAGGCTTGTGAAATTGAAGATATGGAAGAGGCATTGGACAGCTCATGCTGGCCGCTTGAACCAGAACACGCCGCAAAAAAACAAGGTCTCAAATATTGGCAAGGCCCAAAACAACTCTCCAGCGTCAATTTGTGCAAACACCTGATTGACGAGTACGAAAGCAAACAAGGCCAATTCAGCTATTGGTGGTGTGATACTGACGAGGAGCATGCGCAGTTTCTGTTCTGTCACGGTATGCCATCTCATAGTGATTTTGCACAATTCATGCGGCTCGCCGCCAACATACGGCAATAACATCATGGATGAAACTTTATTAAAACCGACATATCAGTGGCGCAGCGCGGCTATCAGCGACGCGGGAAAAGTCCGCAGCCTCAATGAAGACAGTTTAATCGAACGTCCCGACCTTGCCTTGTGGGCAGTCGCCGACGGCATGGGTGGTCATCATGGCGGCGAAGTGGCAAGTCGCATGGTGGTGGAAGGACTTTCGCAAATTCAAAGCCCCTCTAAAAATCTCAATAACTATATCAATGCAGTGGAAGACTCGCTGCAATCGACCAATGCAGTTTTGAGAAAAATGAGTGAAGAAAAGTACTCCTCACGCACCATTGGAAGCACTGTGATCTGTTTAATCGCCGATCACACACATATTGCCTATTTGTGGGCAGGTGACAGCCGTCTTTATCGACTACGCCGAGGACAACTTACACAATTGTCGACGGATCACAGTGAAGTGCAGCGTCTGGTGGATGAAGGTTTAATACGTCCGGAAGATGCTGAGAAACATCCCTCAGCCAATGTGGTAACAAGAGCTGTCGGCGGGCACGACGTACTCGCCTTACAACTTGGGCTTGATACAGTAAAGGACAACGATGTTTTTTTACTTTGCAGTGATGGGTTGTATCGTGACCTCAGTCATGAAGAAATAGAAAATGTGCTTAATCAGCACCAGGGGGTTCAGGATAAATGCGATGCACTTCTTGGTCTCGCGCTAAGTCGACGCGGCGCAGATAACATCAGTCTTATCGTAACACGCGTCGAAAAAAACAATTGATGGTTCGGGGGGGAGTCACAGTGACCAATAGCGTTAATCACCGTCTGAAAGAATTAATGTTGCTGTACGAGGCTGGTGCAATCGACCAGGCACAATATCGTGAGCGCAGAGAAGCACTGGTTCAAGTGTTCATTAAGGACGACGACACGACTGAGCGGGTAGCGCCTGAACATTTCGAGCTGAGTTCCACATATAACGCATCAAATACCGAACATCGTTTTCCATTGGTTACGATTTTGGCATTATTGGCTGCCGCCGCGATTCTCGCCTTTCTGAGTTTTTCTGATAACGATAATAGTCAAGCCTCGGACAAAAGACCGACGACATCGATCTCAAGATAACGGTATACCATGTATTTCTATCGCCATTTGTTAACTCCTGTTTTTTTATTCACCTTGCTGTGCGGCGGAAGTGCTATTGCCACAGCAAGCGAACTCGCCCTCGGCAAATTTCACGCGCTTATTATTGGCAATAATGATTACAAAGATCCGCGAGGAAATTGGGGCAAGTTGATGACCCCAGGAGAAAACGCTGAAAGTCTAGCCGAAACTCTGCGCGAACGATTTGACTTTGAAAACATTGTTCTCCTACGCAATGCCACTCGGAGAGAAATCGACATTGCCTTTGATCAGCTGTCTCGTACTGTGCAACAGCAAGATAGCGTTCTGGTTTACTATGCAGGTCATGGGAAAATTGCGTCAAAAGATCTTGCGTACTGGATACCTATTGATGCAAATGGTCAACGCACGCGTGATTTCATCAGCACACGCGACATCATGGAAAAGTTGATGACGCTATCCGAACGGGCTCGCCATGTCTTACTTATCAGTGAAGCCCCGTTTCATGCGGACGCAGTTCAGGCGACCGATCATAATGGCATGAGTATCAGCATCAATCCTCGTTTTTTCGGAAAACTGTCGGCCACTCGAAGTGTCCAGGCACTGATACGTGTCGACGATAGTTATGTCGATCGTGAATCCGGCAACAGTGGTAAAACGGCGCTCAGCGAAACCATCTTAAACGTAATGAATAACAATCAGGCGCCTGTACTCACGCTTCAGGAATTGATTAATCACCTTTATCGCCAACTATCCAAAACAGACAAACGCTCGCTGCGTTTCGGTGTAATCAACAATAGCGGTGACGAGGGCGGTGAATACCTGTTCACGCGCCGACGAGCCACTACCAACATCCAGCCGAAGAACACTAGCCCGGAGCCGGCTTCCAAACCGGCTGTTTCGCCAAACAAAACCGTGATACTTCCTATGGTGGGATTCTAAGATGCAGAGTTTGCTGAAATATTTGGTCGTTGTTCTATTTATTGGCTTACCCCACATCTGCCAGGCAAACGCGGCGGTTCAATTTTCCGTACATCATCACAACTGGAATAGCGGCGTGCTTCCGACGCAATCAGCCCCAGCCTATGGTCTCGGAGTTGGTTATTTTGGTGATCGGCTGTATACGTCTCTTGCGTTTGCCTATGCCGATCACCGACGCCCCAGTAGCAATTCTTTCATCCCCGGCGAGCATACCCTGCCCTATTCTGAATATGACTTGGCTACTGGCTATCACTTTTTAACCAATGTATCCGCGTACTTAGGCTTGCGTTACCAACGAATTCATTTTGATAACGTGGAAGATAACGCCCTTAGTTTTCGCGAAACTGCCTGGGGACTCGGCGTCGGTATACGCCTGAACCAGAATATTGCGCAAAAATGGTCCTTGTTTGAGCGCCTCGGTATGAGTAATCTGTGGTACGACAACCAGCATAACCAGCACGGCAATTCGAGTTATAGCGGATTCGGGCTGAACGCGGGAATTGGATTACTTTATCGATTTTCCGGGCAATCCAGCATTTCCGCAGATGTTGCCTATAAGATCGAATATCCGGAGCACGACATTGCGGATATGGCAAAACAGCGCTCCTATATAAAGAGCGGCATCAATCTGATCTTTGTCATGTAAGGCTTAAACAGGGAGAAAATAAACATGCGTCCAGTGACGCAACTACTTGATGAGTACAGGGAAAATAAAATTGCATTTCCCGAATTAGTACAAGAGTTACGTACTCAGGACCCCGAGTCGCTGCGCGCCGTGCTGGACGAATATCACGCCCGCAACCCACTGCCGCAACACACTTATATCAATCTACTTCGCTATCTCGAAAGCGCGCCAACCGTGCTTGATAACGAAAAAACACGTGTTGTCGCCAAAGAAACACCTGAGCTAACAAAAGTCGTGGACGCCACCAGAGTTATCACCATTGGAACCCCACGCGACGAATCTATCGTTACCGAGCAAACCACGGTCGCATCCACCACCCCGAGCAAGTTTTCGTTAACAGAATCCGACACCAGCCGCACCCTCGCGGAACGTCTGAAAACCGACACTGCACCCCATGCCTCTCTGGGATTGATCAAGGACCGTTTTGTACTCGAAGAAATCATCGGTCACGGTGGGATGGGCGTGGTTTATAAGGCACGCGATCTACGTAAGGAAGAAGCGGAAGATCGTAACCCCTATGTGGCGCTAAAGATTATGAACGACGATTTTCGTCGCCACCCCGATGCCTTCAAGGCCATGCAGCGGGAAACACAGAAATCCCAGAAGCTGGCGCACCCGAATATTATCGGCGTCTATGACTTCGACAGAGACAATGATGTGGTGTACATGACCATGGAATTGCTGGTGGGTCTGACGCTTAAAGAGGTCATCCGCCGCCACCCTATGGGCATGGAACGGGAAAAGGCGAAACCGATTATCGACGGCATCAGCCAGGCACTGGCCTACGCCCATCGCAATGGTATCGTACACTCCGACCTGAAGCCCGGTAATGTATTTATCACCGAGGACGATAGGGTAAAAGTTCTGGACTTCGGCATTGCCCGCGCCATTCCCAAACATCACCAGGAAGAAAACGAAGATTTTGATGCCGGCACCCTGGGCGCCCTCACCCCGAGTTACGCCAGCCTGGAAATGATAGAGCGTAAGTCCCCGCACCCGAGTGACGACATTTTTGCACTTGGCATCATGAGTTATGAATTGCTGTGTGGCCACCACCCCTTTCAGCGCATGTCTGCTGACAGGGCCTTGATCCAGGGTCTAAAGCCGGCACCATTGCCGATGCTTAAACGCCGTGAATGGCGGGCCCTGGAAAATGCGCTGGCAATTACCCGGGACAAGCGCACGCGCGATGCCGATGCCTTTATCAATAATTTCATAAGCCAGAAATCACTGAAGACGGCGCTGATACTAGGCCTGTTGGTTTTTGCGCTAATCGGCACCACCACTGCCTTTATATTTAAGCCTTCCAGTGACTTGCCCGATCCGATACAGGAACTCAGTATCGAACAGCAGGATAATATTTCTCGCCTGAGTGAAACAGCGGATCTTTATATGAGTATGGGGCAATTGGCAACGCCCCCTGGTGACAGCGCTCTGGATCTCTACAATAAGATTTTGGCCATCGATCCGTTGAATCGTCAGGCAATTGAGGGCAAGCGAACAATCGCAGACGAGTATCTGCAACTGTCCGAGAATGCCTACGTCAATGGCAATCTGGACAATGCCCGCGCCTTCGCCGACACCGGCCTGTTGGCCCTGCCTACACACGAAGGCCTGAAAGATTTCGTCGCAAACAAACTCAACCGGTGAGCTATGAAGTGCTTCACAGGGAATACAGGCATGCTCGAGATATGATAAACGCTGGTGAATGGGAGTATCGGCTCAATGATTAACAACACAAAACTTTTCCTCACCACCACGCTATTGTTGGTGGGCCTGGGGTGTTCCAGTAACGGTGGTGACCGCAAACTTATAGAACAGGCCAATGACATCAATCGACAGAATGTCGATAAAGTATTCATCGTTGACTGCCTGCTTCCTGGTCAGGTACGTCGCATAGGTTCCTCTGTGAACTACATCAGCGCGCGTCGCCCTATCCGAACCTCGGCTATCAATTGTGAAATCCGTGGCGGCGAATACGTCGCGTTTGATCGCGCCGACTATGCTACGGCGCTAAAAATCTGGATGCCGCAAGCGCAACAGGGAGACGCGGAAGCGCAAACCAATGTCGGCGAAATCTATGAAAAGGGATTAGGCATAACGCCTGACTACGAGATGGCTGCTATCTGGTATAAGAAAGCCGCTGAGCAAGGATTTTCTCGCGCCCAAATCAATCTCGGTTACCTCTATGAAAAAGGTCTGGGAGTTCCACAGGATCTCGCTGCCGCCATGAACTGGTATCGCAAGGCGTCCGGGTTACCAGAGGAAATCGAGTATATCTCTTCTGTGGAACTGGCGGCCAAGAACGAAACTATCACCTCGTTGGAAACGCAAGTCGCGGATTTGCAAAAAGAAGCCGATGCGCTGAAACAACAATTGGAAAAGGCACAGCATCGCATCAAGGAAACGCGTGAGATGAGACGCGCCACCGAACTCGAAATCGCCCAGTTAAATGAAAAAATCAAGGCGATGGAATCGCGCGCGGAAGTCACGCTCGAATCCACTTCGCGACAGGACAAGCCCTTTCCTGAAGCCCTGGAAGAACTGCACAAGCAATTGCAGGCGCGCCAAAATCAATTACAACAACAAGGCCTGCTCATTGCTTCGTTGAAAGCAGAAAGCCAACAATACAGACAGAAAATTGTGAGCATACAAGCCGAGCAACAAGTTGCCATGGCTTCGCCAACAATCGAAATCATCGAACCACCGCTTTCCCTAACGCGCGGCATCCCAGGTATTTTGTTGCGTTCACCGGTTGCCCAGAAAGAAATCTTTGGCAAGGTTGAGGCGCCCGCGGGCATCCAGAAAGTGTTGTTTAATAACCAACGCGTTGGCCTTAGCGCAAGCAATACCTTTCGCATCCCGGTAGTTATCAAAGACACCAGCACCATGGTTGAACTGGTGGCAATAGACAAACATAACCGCGAGGCGCGGCTGAATTTTTCCATTATTCGCCCTTCCACTCAGGTCGATACCAAGTTCACCGGCAAGGAAACCGTACTCAAAGCTGGTGATGCGGACATCGGTAAGTTCTACGCCTTGATTATCGGCAACAATAATTATTCCAACCTGCCACAACTGAAAAGTGCGGTGAACGACGCCCAGGCAGTCGACAAAGTGTTGCGCGAAAAATACGGATTCAAAACCCGTTTGCTAACTAATGCTACACGCTACGATATTTTAAAGGCGCTGGACGAAACACGACGCACCCTGGATAAAGACGACAACTTTCTGATTTACTACGCCGGACACGGTGATCTGGATCAATCGTCTGATCGTGGCTACTGGTTACCCATCGACGCCGAACTCGATAGCACCGCCAACTGGATCTCCAATATCGCCGTCACCGATATGTTGAACACCATGCCAGCGAAACACGTTATGGTCATTGCCGACTCCTGTTATTCCGGCACCATGACACGTACTGCTGTGCCACGTATGGAAAGCGACATTGCGCCGAATGTGCAAAAGAAATGGTTAAAACTGATGGCACAGAGTCGTTCACGTACCGCATTAACATCCGGCGGCGTTCAGCCCGTACTCGACAATGGAACCAATAGCGATCACTCGGTGTTTGCCGAGGTTTTACTGGAAACACTAAACAAGAATGACGGTTTGCTTCAGGGTTATTCGCTGTATCGTAGAATCACCCAGGGTGTAAGCGCGCGTACCGGACGTTTTCAAACGCCTGAATATGCGCCTATCAAACACTCCGGACATGAAACAGGACAGTTTTTCTTTGTAGCAGGATAAACAACATACACAACACGGACGGATAATAATAAGACTTCTTCGGGTCCCACCTGAAATTTGGAGATGAGAAATTGAAAATAGTTAAAACAACTGCCGCCGCAGGATTGCTGGCGGCAAGTACACTAACACATGCAGAACCTATACAGCTCGGTTTTGGGGTTGAAGTTGAATCGGGTTCACCGCAAGCTGCGGTTGGACAAACGGTTGCGAATATTGTCAACTCACTTGCTTTACAGGTCGATCCCACTGCCAACAACACAGAACTACTCGATGTTCTCACACTCGTTATAGACAATCCATCAACTGCCGAAGCCGCTCTGCAAGCCTTGTCGCCAAAAATTAACTCCAGTAATACATCATTTATCAAGAAGGCACCCGGATTTGATCATTTGCAGGGGATGGGCAGACGACTGGCAGCGATGCGTCGTGGTGTTAGTTTCGCCTATCGCGATGGCAAAACAAGACGCAGTCGAAACACATCAAGCACGGTTTTGAGTAATAACGGCATAGAAGCCGGAGGCCTGCTAGACAATCGCCTCAGCACTTTCATCACCGGGGATTTTCTATATTCGAGTCAAAATGAAACCGAAACTGAAGCGGGATTCTCCGGCAATATTGGCCGTCTGACCGCAGGAGCGGACTACCGTCTTACAAACAATTTTTTTGCTGGCGGCTACGCCAGCATAATGTACGGCTCACTGGCGCTAGACAATAATGGTGGTGCGTTAACGGCTGACGAAGAACGCATCTCCGTTTTCGCCAGCTATTACCCTGCGCAAAATATTTACTTAAATGTCGCTCTGGGTAGCGCATTGCGTCATTTCGATCTAGAAAGAAAGATTCAGTTTTCCATTGCCGGCTCTGATTATGTTCGTACCGCAAACAGTTCGCCAGACGGAAACAACATGGAGGTTCAGGCTGAGTTGGGATCCGACCTCGACCTCGGTGGTGGTGCATTAATAAATATTCATACGCGTGCGCGATATGGCCAGAGTGTAATCAGTTCATTTACCGAATCCGATGGCGGCGGTTTCAGTCTGAGCGTCGACGAACAACAGGTACAAAATATCAGTGTCGGTGCCGGCGTACAACTAGGCATGACGATCAGTACCAGTTGGTCAGTTCTTTCACCCTATTTACGCGGCAATTATATGCACGAATTTGCCAGTAATGGAGACGAAATAAGAGCAAAATTCGTTTACGACCCAGGCAATAATTACTTTTCCTATAAAGTGCAGGACACCGATGCAGACTATATTGACATCGCGGCAGGCACGACTGTGATTATGGCTGGAGGCATATCCGCATTTGTTCAGGCTTCCACTCTCCTTTTATTCGACAACTATAGTCGCGTTGCCGTCGTCGCCGGTGCCAGAAGTGAGTTTTAGTATGAACCATAAATCCCCCAAGCCGCTTATTCTTTCTATTTTTTTTCTTATATCTCTATTTTCTCTGAGCGCCTGCGATATTAGTAACACCGGTTCCAAACAGGCAGAGATTACTTTTCAACTCGCCCAATTCCAAAAGCTTACGACTACTCCTGCGGTGCATGGGAGAACCTTGTCTGGCCCAATAGATGGAATTAATTCCGTGGAAATTCGCATTACACGGGATGCCGAAACTGAGCAGGAAAAAACTGTCGCCAGCACCCTGCTCAATAACGCTCAGAGGACGATTTCACTGTCGATTCCACCGAGTATCGAGGTTAAAGTTTACGCCGCTGCTTTTGCCGGTCCGAATAAAACGTTCGAGGGTAGCACTTTTGCTGGCCCGTTCTTTCCGGGACAGAAGGCCAGCGTTAACCTGCTAATGAATCCTGTAGAAAACGACAACCAGCCAATACAGGTTGATTTGACGCTCGCCAAAGTCGCCGGCAACAAACCAAGTTTCGGTACTGCCTTCTCGTTCGGTAACAATTATATTTTGTTCCGGTCCGAAGCCGACAATCTCACCGAAAATGATACCAATGGTGTTGGTGATATCTTTTTGAAAAATACAGTGACCGGCGCTATTACAAACCTGCACAGCGACAATGAAGGAAAGGTCGTGGAAGCGGAGACGGGGCCTGAGTCGGCCGATATATCTGCCGACGGCCGTTATGTGGTTTTTGCCACCAGTGCGGCAGGATTAGTCAGCGGCGACAATAACAAACTTACTGATGTGTTTATCAAGGATACACACACCGGCATCAATAAACTGATATCGCGTTACACAAATGGTAATCCATCGGACAAACCCAGCACGCAACCCAGCATCTCAGACGATGGACGTTTTATTGTGTTTACTTCTGCCGCGGCGTTGGCTGGCGAAGATAAACCCGGCGTGTTTTTGTACGACCGTATTGCGCAACAGCTCACCCATCTGATTGAGGATGCTACGCTGGCGGTATTAAGCGGTGATGGTTCTCATGCCGCGTTTAAACAATTGAGCACAGGCAATCTGGTTGTTATGGAGATCAGCAGTGGAAAGCTGACCGCTATCGTTCAAGCGAAAAATCTCGCTGCAAAATATTCCTATATGTTCGACCTTACTGGTAAGCGGCTTGTGTTTGAATCTTCCATTGCAACCGATAAAATCAAGCCGTACCAGATATATTTGTACGACGGTGAAATTCGTCAAATGAGCGTCGACGCTGACGGGGTCTCTTTAAGCGCGAATACGAATAGCAGTCGTTCACCATCGATTAGTGCCGATGGCCGTTATGTGAGTTTTGAATTTAACGGCATAGTCTACGCCAAAGCGGTCTCTGGTGGACTTGCCCCCGTAGCCCAGGGCAAGCAACCCTTCATCAGCCTCGATGGTCGTGAAGTGGGTTTCTCCGATCGGCAAGGTCATTTGTTTGTATTAGCTAACCCACTATTTGAAATCCTCGCCGACGCCCAAAATAGTATTGCGAAACCAACAAATATTCGAATGACCCGCGGTGTACTTGATATTCAACTGGCATGGGATCCCGTAGAAAAAGCACGCTACTATCGTGTCTACTCTTCCGATAAAAAGGAATTTGCAGTTGAAGATAAAAATGTCGCGTTTTTGGAGACGACGGTCAATTCTGCGATCATCGGCGCCTCTGCCTTTACTGGCGATAAGTTGTATGTAAAAGTCACCGGCGTCAGCAGTTTTGGTGAAAGCACCGCTGATGTTTATGAGATTAATCTTCCATTTCTAATACGTCGTATAAACCCGGCTGCAGGCGCAACCGGCGTTGCCTCGCGTCCCACTATCGATGTTGAATTTACTCAGGCTCTAGATCAAAACTCAATTTTAAGTAATTCAATCTATTTATCCCTAAACGGTATTCCAGTCGTCACAAAAAGTAGCTTCCCGGACAACAAAACAGTCCGTCTGCAGCCGGAAGGATCGCTGCTGGAATTTACCACTTACACGCTACACATTGCAGGCGACATCAAAAACATTCTCGGCATCTCACTAAGTAGCGCACACAGTCAGACGTTCACTACGGGGGGATTACCTCCCGGGCTGACGAGTGTGATTCCTGGTTCGGTCAACACCGCAGATAAAATCCAGTTGAGTTTCAACAAAGCTATTGATATTAACTCTCTCAACAATGGCGGTATCGTACTCACCCAGGGCGAACAGGTCATTGCACTGAGTTTTACTACTTCGCAAAACAACGTCATCATCACGCCCAAAGCGCAGCTTGACGCGATGAGTGACTATACACTGACGATAAACAGCACACTTCGCGATACAGAAGGAAAGAATTTCGTGGGTGTGGTGACAGGTAGTTTTTCGACTTCATATCATCAAAGTAAGATTTCCAGCGGATCAGGACATGCTTGTGCAATCCGCAGTGATCGAACTTTGTGGTGTTGGGGGAGAAATTTCCAGGGGCAGTTAGGTGATAATTCTAATACCAATGTCACTTCGCCTGTGCAAGAGGACAGCAAATCAAGCTGGCTAGGCGTGAGTGTCAGTAGTAACCACACCTGCGCGATTCGCAACGATCATACGCTATGGTGTTGGGGTGACAACAGTTACGGTCAAATCGGTCTAAATCCTGAAGGCGTTTTTGAATCGCTCGTCCCGGTACAGGTCGGAGCATCCGAAAACTGGGAAATCGTCAGCACTGGAAGTAAGCACAGTTGTGCAATAAATTCTGACAGTGAACTCCACTGTTGGGGAGACAATTTTAATGGCCAATTAGGAGACACAAGCAATAGCCCGCATTACACGCCCGCAAGCGTAATGGAAATGGATGCTAGTGAGTCGGTAATACCTATGATCGGCTGGATCGATGTCTCTGCCGGTCTCAATCATACCTGCGCTATACGTTTGAATCGTAGTCTTTATTGTTGGGGAAGCAACAACAATAATCAACTCGGCATATCCAACGGAGGGCTTTATTTCGAACCCCAGTTGGTTGATCAATCATCCTGGAGTTCCGTCGTAGTTGGTAGCGACACTAGCTGTGGTACCAAAACCAATCACCAGTTGTTATGTTGGGGTGCGAACTCAAACGGACAGTCTGGTACCGGGGATATGATCACACCTGTTTTAACACCGACACAAGAAATCTCACTGGGCAGCGATTGGGCATATGTCTCAACATCCAACAACCTCCAAACTTGTGCAAACAAGCTCGATGGCAGTGCATGGTGCTGGGGACGCATATATGTAGAGGGAGCAGGCAATGCTACCCAACCTATTCTAACGCCAACGCAGGAACCTACGCTCTCCAGCAACTGGCGTGAAATTGCCGTGGGATACAATTTTGGTTGTGCAAACAACACGCTCGACGATGTATATTGCTGGGGCGAAAACTATTCAGGACAAATCGGCGTAGGTGTTTCTGAAGCTGGGGCCGCTGCACCGATTGAAATCGCGAATTCCATCGCGCCGTTATCTATGGCCTCCACATCAAAAAGCTATACATATTACTCGACGCATACTTGCGTAGTAGCGACTGGCAGACTGTGGTGTTGGGGAGCTAATGGATTTGGTCAAGTAGTTAGTACCGCCGACGAAGTTTCAATCATTGATAAACCCACTGAGCGTATGCCATCGAAAACTGATTGGGTAAAGGTAAGCAATGGTAGTTTGCACACCTGTGCGATCGATAGTAACGGTTTTGTATGGTGCTGGGGAGCTAATTACAGTGGGCAACTGGGCATAGGCACCACTGGGGTCGAATACTCACCTGTGATGATCGAATCAGACATTGTCTTTAATAGCGTCTCCGCAGGAAACAATCACACCTGTGCACTTAGTAACAATGGATTACTGTACTGCTGGGGAGGCAATACGAGTGGACAACTTGGTTTTCTTACCGACCAGGGAGCCGACTCACTCATTCCTGGTGAAGTTAGCGCCGGTGAAGGACTCGCATGGACATCAGTCGAAGCCGGTCTATATCACACATGTGCAATCAAGTCAGACGATACACTGTGGTGTTGGGGAGACAACGATTCACAACAAATAAACGATGGATATACCGGCGTAGATTCAACTCCCCTATACCAATACGAAACGCCAGTTATCATTGAAACCGTTAGCGGAGATAACATCGCCTCCAAATGGCAATCTGTCAGTCCTGGTGAACACCATACCTGCGCGATCGACAATCTAAACCGCCTGTGGTGTTGGGGTAGAAATTACAATGGCGAACTCGGTTTTGACCCATTAAGTGAAACTCCGCAACCGTATTTATTTAGCTCAACCGAAACTTGGGCCAGCATCAGCGCTGGCGCTGACACCAGTTGTGGCATACAGAGTAATAACACCTTATGGTGTTGGGGTTCTGGCGATTTTGGCCAAATTGGAAATAACACGGCTTCCTATCGCCAGACAGAACCCGCACAGGAATATCTGGGACGCGCTGACTGGGAAAGCGTCGATGTGGGAGGTGATTCCGTATGCGCCATGACTCAGACAGGCAGCTTGTATTGCTGGGGCGGCAACGACGACTCGCAGCTAGGCAATACAACAATCTTTCCCAGACCGCAAAAGGTGAAATTCGACTTCCCGGGTTTGATTTTTGTCGAATTTGTCGGTGACTAATACTATAAACAGAACAAATTTCCTTATAAAACAGTGACGTCAAGCAATGAATTGACGTCACTGTCAAGGATACTTAATATAGCGGGACTAAATTCAGGCTGGTTCAGCCAAATACAAGAATATGAAGTCGCCGCCGTATCTTTTACTCTTAGCTTTATCGATGTCTCTGATGTTCTGTATCAGTTCGGCTGTCGTGGCCAATGATACCAAGTCAGATTTCAATTTTGCGCTCGACCCTTTCGAACGTAACGCAGAACAGAAGCGGGTTCAAAGTCGCAAACCAGACCAACATGACAGCGCATTCCCTGTTGCAGAAGAACAAACACCGGCGGCTCCCAAACCTGTCGAAGCTGCGCCAGAACTCAACAATCCTCCAGTACAAGCAGTCAAACCAGAACCGACTGCGACTCCCGCACAAAACCTCGTAGTCACCGCTCCGCCGTCGGATAGTCCACCTTACTTCTATACCTTGTTTGTCGATGTGGACGGCGTGTACAAACTCCAGGGCGGTGCGAGCCAGACAGGGCATGGCATGGCGGAAGAAGGCGTGGAACCGACGGTACCTTCGCCGTCAGCTATCGTCGG
This sequence comes from Gammaproteobacteria bacterium, assembly GCA_029881255.1. Taxonomy (NCBI): domain Bacteria; kingdom Pseudomonadati; phylum Pseudomonadota; class Gammaproteobacteria; species Gammaproteobacteria bacterium. The sequence goes on from JAOUMY010000002.1 coordinate 368,228, forward strand.
CATGGCCCATTTCTACGGCGAATACGATACGGAAAAGGCCGATCTATGGAAGAACGGCACCTTTACGCTGCACGCGATTTTTCCTTTTGGCAAAACCCCGATGAACACCGTCGGTGATTTGCGCAGCGTCAGCAGCGTCGATGCAACCTATCTCAATGCCGACATGGAGATGGTCATGCCCCAACTGCAGTTGCTTGAGGCCTGGTATGAACATCGATTTCCATACAGCCGCTCCAGCATACGATTTGGCGTTGGCTATATGGGTACGGATTTTTACCGATCCAAATATTCCGGTCTGTTTTTAACCAGCGGTGTCAGCAGTATCGGTACCGAAATACTGTGGAACACTATGGCATCGACGCCACCAAACACGACGCTGGGCCTTTGGTACAAAACCGAACCCATGGAAGACTACTATCTACAAGGCGTGATCTTTGATGGCCTCCCAGATCATTCCAACCAGGTTTTTGCTCTGAAACTTTCCAATGATGAAGGGGCATTTTTGGCGATGGAAGGTGGATTAAATCGCGGCAAAGCAAAAGAGCCTGGCTATATGAAACTCGGTCTCGGCGCCTGGTATTTACACCAGAATATGGAAAAAAATGACATGGTAGGATTCTCAGGCGCGGCCATCGCAGGCAAGTTAGGAACAAGCGGCCTGTATTTCGTTGGCGAACACACCTACAACGACCAAATCGGTTTTTTCCTCAAGGCGGGAAAAGCGGCCGGGGACATCAACAAGTACCGTCAGTATTTCACGGGGGGCGTGGTATACAAAGGCTTGTTGGAGTCCCGGCCTGGTGACACAGCTGGAGTAGCAGTTGTCCAGTCGAAACTATCGCAGGCATTTCTCAATGCCAATCAGTTCGACGAAAATGATGAAGCTGTTTACTACTCCCATGAAACAATCTGGGAATTAACGTATAGCACCCAGTACAATAAATGGCTGATGTTGCAACCAGATCTTCAATACGTTATTCAACCTTCTATGCGCACGGCAAACAAAAACGCCTGGGTCGCACTATTGCGCGCGGAAATTACCATCTTCTGAAGGGTGGGTTAGCAACAGACCAACCCACCACTCTCCCATCCGGTTTGTTCTTGTATCTATAGTAATGCTATCTCTATATCTGTTGTTTTGTCGTGTAGTACAACAGCCCTATCAGGCTTGAAAGCCAAGTGAGTTTGAAACGCGAAAGGATTCTGGCTTAAACAAAGCGAGTATCGCATTCATCAAACCATACAAGGGATCCCAGCCCGTTAACGATGTCAGCAAAGTGTAAAGCGAGCCAACGACGACTGCAGTGAAAAGCACGGGTTCTATCGGTGAAACAAAAAAATAGAACAACACACCCGCGCCCAAAACCAATCGTATACTACGTTCAGCCAGCGTTACATTACCTTGCAGTCTTTCTTCCATGAGTATCTCCTTTAATAGTTGGAAATTTGCAAACCATCCTGTTTGCAGTGTGAACAAGAGCAACTCATGTACCATTTGACTTGAACATAAAATAAGCAGTTGTTTTGACGAATAAACCTGGTTTCTTATCCTTTGTTCGAAAAACGTCAGGTGTTCAAAACTGTCGTTGTTTGCACTGAAACAACTCATATGAGGTGGCGCCAGACATGGATTTCAAACTGCCTGTGCTTCAAGTTGCACAATACCTTTACGCCATAAAGCACTCGCAATAAACGCCTGAATCACACTAATGAGTACTTTTATCACCCAAACAAGATAGAACGGATAACCCAGGAGCACGCAAAAATAATAGACGCTGGGAAACAACACCAGCCACTGCAAGGCAATAATCGTAAACACCCATTTCTTTCCCTGCCCGACGATAAACAAACTTTGATTACAGATTAAAACAATCGCATCAATCGCCAATGCCAGACCGGTGATGACTAAAGGAATAACTGCCAGCGACAATGTCTCAGCATCGTCGATAAACATGCCCAGCAACATCTCTGGCATTAACCACATTGGCAGTCCTGCCAACATAAACAGTACGACTGCGAGTTTCACAACCTGATTCATGTTTGCCGCAACATTATCAAAACGATTCTGACGAATCTCGCGCCCGGAAATAGTGACCGCCGCGATTCCGATTCCAATACCGGGCATTACCACAAACAAGGATATATTCGTAACGACGGTAGCCGCGGCTAACTGCGCAGTGCCAATCAAACCGATCATGGCAAATAACACCACCATCCCCATACCAACAGACAGCTGCTGCATGCCATAGGGAATTGCAATAGTTAACAACGGCTTTATTGCCAGCGGTGAACGTTTGAGTGGTCTCGGTAAGCGTGCAAAAAGAAACACGACATAAACCATGCAACCGATGAAGGCGGATATCGCAGACGCAAAGCCCGCGCCCGACACGCCCATAGCCGGCATCCCAAAATTGCCATGGATAAACACATAGTTTAAGGCAATATTGCAGGCGTGCATGACCAGCACGGTAATCAGAAAAATTCTCGCCTGTCCCAATGCGGTCCAGTAACCACGAAACGAAAAACTCATGGCCACAAACGCGATGCCCAGGAATCGCATCTGCAAATAATTTGTCGTTTCGTCGACGACATGTGCATCGCCATCATAAAACGTCAACAACCACGGCATTGCAAAATATAAGAATAAGGTCGCAAAAGGCATGGTGACGACAAGGAAAAGCAGCGCTGAAAACAAGGGTCCGGTATCCATATCAGGCGAACGCTTGACGGTTTCACTTTGCACGGCAGTAGAAAAACCAATCGTCACGGCAAAACACAGATAAAAAATAAATGCTCCCAGTCCAAGTGCAGCGAGCGCATGTTTTCCCAGTGGCCCCACCATATAGGTATCCACCAGACTCATCAGGTTTTGCGACAACATACCGGCAGAAACCGGTAATGCAATGGCGAATATATCTTTGTGAATTTGTTTCATATCTTGTTTATTTTGCGTAAGAACTTCTTCCCGAACCAGGATTAATTGCTGCTATAATTTGCGCCATAAAGAAAAACAAACATTCAGGGGAGTCACCATGCGTTCTGTGCCTATATGGAAAAAATTTCTCAAACTTGTTGCCAGTTTAATCGGTCTGTTGCTGGCTCTCATCATTTTCAACACCTTGCAGTATCCTAGCCGACAACTGGAAACCGCACCGGCAAACACCGAAATTGACAAGATAGGCCAGTTACCACAAATGCTGAGCAAGGTGATACGCTTCGAAACGTATTCCAAACGTGCCCCTGAGCCATACGATGCCCATCCCTTCGATCAATTGCACACTTTTTTGAAGGAAGTGTTTCCACTGGTATATGAAAAACTTCAGGTCGAAGTCATTAATCAACACGGTCTGCTTTTCACATGGAAAGGCAAAAACCCTGATCTCACACCTGTGTTGTTTGTCGCTCATCAAGACGTTGTCAGTGTAGAAGAACCTCAGACCTGGGAACATCCACCTTTCTCCGGCAAGATACACGACGGCTATGTATGGGGACGCGGTGCGCTTGACGACAAGCCCGCCATCATTACACAGATGTACAACATACAGGAACTGCTGAAACAGTCGTGGCAACCCGAACGCACTTTGGTGTTTGCCTACGGACAGGACGAGGAAGTAGGAGGTGAATACGGCGCGACACAACTCGCAGCTGAACTGAAAAAGCGCGGCTACCATTTTGATGCAATTTATGATGAAGGCATGCCGATTACACAAGGCATACTCGCGGGAATCGATTCACCTGTGGCACTGGTTGGTATTGCGGAAAAAGGCTATATGACGCTGACACTAAGCGTAAATGGTGAAGGTGGTCATTCCTCCAGCCCTCCGCCCAATACAGCCGTAGGTGTACTGGCTCACGCGATAGCAAAACTTGAAGACCATCCCATGTCAGCCAGCCTCGACGGCCCTGTCGGACACATGTTTAGTACGCTTGCACCGGAAATGGGTACGGTGAAACATGCCGTCCTCAGCAATCTGTGGTTGCTAGGTGGCGTATTGGAAAAGCAATTGGCAGGCAAACCATCCACCAATGCATTAATACGCACGACTGTCGCTGCAACAATGTTTCAAGGCAGTCAGCAGGCGAACGTATTGCCACAACTGGCAGAGGCAAAAGTCAATTTCCGTCTTATACCGGAAAACTCAATCGAGCAGGTTATCCAGCACGTCAAGGACACGATAAAAGACGAGCGCGTCAATATTGAAATATTTGGCGATGCATCGGAGCCTTCAGCCGTTTCCTCTATCGAGAGCAATGCCTATATGGCGTTGAATCGTTCCATACGTGAGAGCTTCCCCGACGCCATGGTTGCGCCGACGCTTATGATTGGCGCTACCGACTCACGACGCTATAAAGATCTGGCGGACAACATTTATCGCTTCCGACCTTTGTTGCTGAATGCTCAGGATATCAAACGTTTTCATGGGAGTAATGAGCGCATCAGCATTGCCAATCTACGTCAGATGGCGGTGTTTTATCGCCAGTTATTTCAACACATAGGTGGCAAATCGGAATAAACAAAGTCACAAGTGTTAGCTCGCAGGAAACAAGCATGTTCTTGCGAGCGTCTCGCACACGAAACCTACGCTGGCTCAGGGTTCGGTTTGAGAAATAGCAAGGACACCAGCGCAGAGATCAAGGCGATTGACGCGGTAATTAAAATTGTCCACTCATAGTTGCCATACCAGTCGTGGATATTTGCGCCGATTTGTGTACTGAGAAAAGCGCCAATCTGATGCGCTAGCCAGATAAAACCAAAGGCAAACCCCTTAACTTCTTTACCAAACAAATTGAGGGTATACATCGAGGTCCCAACAACCGTGCCGAGATAGCTCAATCCAAACATCGCGGCAAACAACAACACACCAAACATATTCGGGAACAACCACAATACTCCCAGCGACGCGGCACGCAATAAATAGAAACCGGTAATTACATAACTCTTGGGAAGACGGTCACACATCCAGCCCGCGAGAAAACCACCTACTAGTTCAAGAGCGCCTAACACAACCAGCGCCGTACTCACTTGCGCCTTACTTAATCCGATGTCCTGGAAATGCGCTACCATGTGTACGTCGATAAAGGCCATGGTGACCCCGCAACCGGTAAAACCAAACATCAAAACATACAACGGTCGTACACGAAATATCTGGCGCGTGCGCTGGCCAAAAGACGTTTGTTTTGCGACGTCAACAGACGCCGGAGCATCGGCAGGCATGTAGTTTTTGACCATCAAATACAGCGGCCACAAAAAGATAATGCCTAACGCAAAATAAATTTGCTGCCAGTTATACACACCCTGGGTAAACACCCATAGCGGCGACATCACCATAAAGCCAATCGCCGCGCCATTAGTCAGAACCGCGTAAATCAAACCTTGATGTTTCTTGTCGAAGCTTTGGTCGACCAACAAGCCCATAGGAACATACGACATGGCCGTCAGACCAAAGGCCGCAACGACACCATAAAGAAAAACAAATACCCAAAAGTGATTAATCAACGCCGCGGCGACAAATGCAAAACCCGACAACGACAACCCCAGGAGTATGGTTCGCTTGGGTCCTATGCGATCGGAAAGACTGCCGACGATAGGTGAGGCAATACCAAAGGTGAGCATGAATATGGCCGCCGCCATGGCAAAGCCGCCACGGCTTTGCGCAAAGGCGTCGGCCATTTCAACAAAATAGACCTGGTAGCTGGTCTTGATACCCGAAGAGAGAAAAACTACGGCAAAGCCAATCAGTACTATCAGCAATGCATTTTTACGACTTAAAACATCTTTAGACAATCGGCTCAACCCTTAACTTCTCGCACATTACCTCTACCCTTTGATAAAGATAACAGCCAGAAAAGGATTGTCCATTGACTCTTGCGTAATCCGGATAACGGCCTATGGTTTCAAACCCAAGGCTTTCCCACAAACGATGTATACGTGTATCGGCGCGTACATCCAGGGTTAGCACATCTATCCCGACACGCTTACACTCGCGCAAAACTTCGCGCATTCCCTGTGTGATGATTTGTGGCGCCCGTACCCGCGGGTGTACAAACACCCGGGATATCTCGGCCACATGGCGACAATTCGGTAAGTGACTAGGGGTCAAAATAAGCTGACCAACAATAGCCTCTGTTCCTTTGTCGCGCACTAACATTAAACGCTTTTTACCTGCAACCAGCGCATCGGAGAGTTCTCGCATCATTTGCATACCCTCACTCTTAGGAATGGGTTCTGCAAAACCGATAGTCGTTTCTCTCTCGATAATCGTATTGGTTAAAGCCAATAATTCACGTTGCTCAGAAAAGACCAAGCAGTCTGGCCATTCAAAATAGATTTCGCGGCTTCGACTGCTTGGCAGCCGTGTAAACATTTCACTGGTTACAGCACTCACGATGACAAAGCCCTCTTGAGCAAGACCGACGATATGGTGTCATCCACCCCTGCTTTTGCGTGTTCCACTGCATAAAAAGAATCGGGAATCGCATCCGCCACTGTCGGCTCATAAAAGACTTGTCGCGAACCATCTGACGTACGACAAACTACTCTAATATCCTTACTACATGTTTTCGCAATGCTTTCCAAAATCTTGCGTTTCGGTTTGGCAAGCAAGGCAACCACAATGACATCATAAAGCGATGCATTTACTTCCTGGCCTTGTCCATGTATGACATGAATCGCATCGGACATGCCCAGTTTTTCAATGACTACACGTGACTCTTCCACTGCGTTGAGATTGTGTTCAAGACAGTCGATTCTGACGCCAAGGTGATGGTGCATACACAAGGCGGTTACAGGCATCGGGCCACTGCCGATAAACAATACACGCTCTGGTTTGCGATCTCGCAATAGATAAACTTCACGACTGATCAAACGCTCAAAACGCGCATACAGCGGATAGTCGAGATAATGTTTCACAACGCCGAGATCGAGAAAATTCACGAAACGGCGTTCCAGACGTGTTTCCCACTCACAGTACAGATCGTTGAGCATCTGTAAATCATCCTGCGTAAAGTGCAGCATGACGTGTTTTAACAATTCATCCTTATCTTCGCTCTTGAGTAGCGTTCGCTCCAACTCGCGCATATTCAGATGAAACTGTAGAAATTCCTCCTTAGACTGGAGCAGTTTCCCGGTGATAGTACGAATACTATCAACGATTCCCTGTTCTCCCTTTCTTGCGTCATCAGCATATCCCTGTACAACATCCGTTGTCACTTCCACATGCATAACAACTCCCCCTTCCCGCTTTCACGGGCAGTCTTACACGGCTCACAGGTTTAGATATAACAGGTGCAACTAGCCTCGATAGGCTTCCTGTATACCATCATAGAAACGCCAGAAGCGCGCACAAGTTTCGTGTATCGCTTCTAAGGCTTCATCTTTCTTTTTTCTGGAATCACAAATCTCGGACACAAGATCAAGGCCTTCGCGTACATGAAAAATGTCTTCATGTGCGTGTACGGAAAAGAAGGAAAGATCTTCCGGTTTGAATCCATATAATTGTGGCAATAGTTCATGACGGGCTTTACCCGCTTCTTCTTCCAGATTTTGACCTTCACTGGCAATCATTACAGCGGAAGCACCCATATGAAAGGTTTCGGGCTTCTCCACCAGATTCCAGCGGTAGTCAATCAAATCGGTCGTCGTTGCAAGTGCAGGCGCGGAATCACGTTCTTCATCACTAATACCGAGCGCGCGTAAAAAACGCTGCATCAATACTTCGTGATTGGCCGTACGTGACAACATACCGGTTTCTTCTTCATAGAGATTTATCGCGAGACGCTTGCGGTAGTAACCGACTTCGCAATTGTTATACAGCCCGCCTATGTAGCGAGCGAAATTACGTGTCAGGTGATAACCCTGCAATGCGATAAACCGCATAAGTTCAAGATTTTTAACCGGTCTTGCCAGTTCCTGGACTATTGGATGTGAAATGGTTCTGTGACTAAAGAGAGCGTCTTCGAGCTCTTTTCTAAACGCATGATCAATGTATTGATCACGGAGCTCGTTCGTTTTTTGCACGGCTATTTGCAATTGCGCGGCCATTATTTGTCCCCCACGAGAATATTGTTATAGTTTCTCAACCCCCACGTTTACTTCCTGATTATTATTTTTATTTCGCATTTAAAGTACTACCCATTCGTAAAAAACGTCAAGCCATTTAGCCCCCGTTCAGGCAATATTCAGTATTGAATCTTTTTATGGCCCACCAAAAAACTCATCAATAATAGAAAAAGAATCCTCAACTCTCTGTTTTTACATTACTTTAATTTCGAGACAGAGATAGATGACAAAGCCATTAAAAATCATCAGTTACGGAACTTTATTCAACTATCTTAAGAAATACAGATAACCTAATCCTTAAGTAGGGACATTCATTCGCGGCTCCGAAATTCGGTTACAGGGAATCTACTTCAGCCTTTGTACGGTTGTCACAAATTGGATGCCTGGATAGACTTCAAGCTGTCATGACGGACTGGCGGGTTCTCCACCCCCGGTACCACCTTGCGGGATGAGCTCAACAGGCGGTTTAGGCGTGGAAGCAGGTCTAGCATCGGGCGTTTTTTCTTTGGAAGGTTTTCCTTCTTCCTTCTCTGGTGGCGGAGCCAGCATCTTCCCCAGGGCAACCGCATTGCGCGAAACTTCAGCGTCTACACCAGCCTTGCTTGCGGCCTTTTGCGCATCCTGAGGCGAGACTCGGTTGGTGGCGACACTCATCATAAGGATATCGCCTGCCCGATCTGGCACCAGTTTGACCGTGGCTTCCAAAAGTGCGGTTTTGTCAGTGGCGAGGTCGAGCATGGGCTCCAACACAGCAACCGGTGATATTCCTGCCATAACCGCCCCCCTGATCAGCTTCTCGCTAGAGATACCGGCGGCAAGTAAATCGGCTATCGCGTTACCAGCGCCACTTCTCATGGCAATAGCGATAATCTCTTCCTCAGAGTCCATGCTGTTCAGATCTCGCATGTTTTCACTTGCTGCCAACGCTGGATGTAAACGGTCAACCATCTGCATTGCAACTTTGCCCGACGAGGCAAACCCTATCTGTCCACGTATAACGCGAGTCTGACCTGCGCGGTTTTTCAAATCAATACCACCTGACCTGACCATAAGGTACAAACCTGGTTTATCTGAGCAGACATCCGTACAGTAACTGGCAGAAAAGTCCGTTCCGTTGACACCGATATCGCCGGCCGGCGTCTTGGCCTTAAAGCTGCCTTTGTCGCGCTTGCCCATTTTGCCAGTAATCGCGCGAAAGCCGCCCTTGATCAAATCGTATTCGCTCTTATCCTCGGTTACGTTACCCAAATAACGGTACTGGCTGATCACAAAACGGCTATTGGGGCGTATGGAAAGACGCGTTTCATCCTGCATCAAAATCATGACCTGCCCACCGGGGCCAGAGACGATAATGTCTCCACCTTCCACCGCGTCACCCTTACGAACTGAAACCTTCTTGCCCGCTTCGGTGATACGTTCTACATCGCCTAATACCAGCAACACTGTGCCGGCCGCGGCGAAGACCTGGCCTGGCAGCCACATAGCCAGCGACATCAACACAAACAAGATTGTTTTTAGGGAGATAGATCCGCTCATCCGGCCTTGGATTCCATTTATGAGTACTCTCCTTATATTTCGGCTGGAATAGCAAAATTATTAATCCCATTCCAGATTGATGCATCCCCCTGTTGCCCTGGAATTGAATCCAGTATTATCACGTCCATGTCTGAGCACTCCCGTATCGTTGAATGTACCCGAAACTGGGTCGAAGAGACCGTTATTGGCCTCAATCTGTGTCCGTTTGCACGCGTGCCTCAGCAGTCGGGACGTGTTCGCTATGTGGTTAGTGAAGCACGGGACGTCGTCGAACTTATCAGTGATCTTTTACGGGAATTAGTCGCCCTACGCGAAAACAGCGTCGAGACACTGGAAACCACCTTACTCATCCACCCCTGGGTGTTGCAAGATTTTCACGAATACAATGATTTCCTTTACGATGCAGACGAGTTGCTGGAACGCAATGAATTCAGCGGTGAGTTTCAAATCGCCAGTCTCCATCCGCATTACCAGTTTGCCGACACTCACTACGATGACGCCGAAAACTATACCAATCGCTCGCCTTATCCCATGTTGCATTTGTTACGCGAGGACAGCATTACAAAAGCGCTGGAGAGCTATCAGGATCCTCAACGCATACCGGAACGCAATATTCGCCTGATGGAAAAATATGGCGCGGCAGAAATGAAAAAGCGTCTATTACGACTAATGGAAGAAAGTTAGTGCTGCACGAATCCGCATTGATTGGCATAGCGATACGTCCACCGGGAAAAAGAGACATGCTTGAGTTGCAACATGTCCGCATTACCCGTGAAATGGGAGTTGAAGGCGACAAACGAAGTCGTCCAGGAAAACGGCAAGTCACTCTCATGAGTCTTAGTTCGTGGCAGCAAGCCTGTGCAGAATTGGGAGTTGAGCTTCATTGGACGACACGACGGGCAAATCTGCTGGTTGATCAACTGCCACTCCAGGAGCAAGTTGGCGCACACATTCGAATTGGTGATTTAGTACTGGAAGTTACCGGCGAAACCGACCCGTGCAAACGTATGGAAGAGGCTTCTCCTGGCTTGCTTGAGGCACTCAAACCCGATTGGCGAGGGGGCGTCACCTGTCGCGTAATTGAAAGCGGTGACATCAATATCGGACAGACAGTCATCATGTCAAACAACGGTAGTTAATCCTTACTCGCATTATTCAATAATATTTTATCTTTACATTTAACATCCAAAAATCCCGGTCTTTTTCTTGCAACAAATTGGCGTTTTGATTCGCGATACTTATTCGTGGACGAATGACTCAAATCGATACGCATTGAAAGTTGCTCAGTTGTTTCTATACTCAGTTCGGGATTCAGCTCTGGGTTAAATATGGAGGTTATATGAAAAAATCAGTAATACTACTGTTTTCAGCATTGCTTGTGCTTGGTCTTGCAAGCGGCTGTAGTACGCAAATGACACGATACACGCAGACGGTTGATATCAGTTCTACGGACTTCTCGAAGCTCGACGGCATGAAAAAGGGTGAGGCATGTATCTCTAGGGCCTTCATCATGGTCAGCTATGACAACACCATAGAAACCGCAGCCAAGAAAGCTGGTATCACCAAGGTGATGCACGTGGAAAAGAAATACGGAAATCCGTTTTCCCCTTTCTTTCAGAACTGCACCATCGTATATGGTAAATAGGAGAATCAAACGATGAGAAAACTTGTTCTGCTAATCGCAGCAATTGCCCTGGTTTCAGGTTGTGCTATAAAAAGTTCGCATATAACTGTCATCGTTGACGGATCGAAAACAGACTATACCAAGCTGGACAAACTAAAGTCTGGCGAAGCCTGCGCTACCATGGTGCTAGGTATTCCCACATCTATGGACAAGTCAGTTTCTACCGCGGCAAAAAATGGCGGAGTTTCCACTATCAAACATATTGATGAGAAAACGTCCGACCAATTTTTTGTTAGAAAAAGCTGCACTGTCGTATACGGAAGCTAGGAGAAGATGATGACTATGAATGCACTAAGCAAAACACTGTTTCTAGGCGCAATCCTTTCCCTAAGCGGCTGTGCGCTAAAAGTGACCGATTACCGCATGGTATATGACAGCACTGGCGCTGAACTCTCTTCCATGAAGTCAGGCAAGGCCTGTTTGGAAAAAGGCTCATTTACTGGCTGGACTGGTAACGCTTCAATTGCAGAAGCAGCAAAGAACGGCGGAATCAGAACCGTAAAATTAGTGTCACACGAACTAACCAGCAAGACCGATTGCGTGATCGTCCACGGTAATTAGACTCATGTCAGAAACAAAGGGACGCTCGCTACTGGCGTCCCTTTTTTAATGCATGCGTTTTTTGATTTCCTTCTTCAAACGACGTAACAACTCTTTTTCACGCAGCACATTATCATAGCCGGTACGCAGCATCAGACGCTGGCCGGCAGACAATGCCTCTAATTCCGGATCGGCATAAATACAAAGTACCTGCGGGCAGGCGAGTTTCAAGGGTTGATTGATTTCAGGTGCATCGAGTAGATGATCGATTACCTGGATAAATCGTGTATTAAAACTACGATCCGGGTATCCCAGATTCTCATATGCCTGTTGAAATAAAGGGTAGAAATGTACATATACGGTAACCAGCTTATCAAGTGGCACTTCTTCAGCGAAGCGCAACATCGTTTCGTATCGGCGAGCATTGCGCGGCGAAATGATCAAACCTTCCTTGCCGTCCTGAAGTGGCAAGAATTGTCCCAGCGGTGGCTTCATAAACATGGTTTTCTGGGCGAGATGGCTGCGCGTCATATTATCAATACTGGCAACAAATCGATTTACCATATTGTCACGAAAAAATCGTAGTGCGAGGCTACGCTCATCAAGAAATTGTTTCAGAATTTTCAGGATACTTTTGTCGCTATTGGCCAGCGGCGGTACAGGGATGTTTATACTGAATGCAGCACTGCTTTCGGTTTGCACCGGTTTCGATTCGACCGGTGTTGACAACATGCTATCCGTATCATGTTTTTCACCATCGGCCGTTTCTTCGCTCGATTCACTTTCAAACGGCGAAGCAAAATTCGCCAACGTCCCCTCTTTCTGCTGAGTTAAATTCAAATAACTCAGCACCACAATCGCCGCAGCGATCAGCACTATGAGTGGCAGAACTAACTTCTTTTTCATGGTTTATACAAATGCCTTGGGGCAAGTCTTAGAAATAATTGCCTATTTAAGCATTATATATACCGGTAAGTGAAGCCCTGACTTTAAAAGCCGACAAGACCTGTTACGGTAGACTTAGTTGTTGCAGAAAGCGTTGGACGTCAACTGCGTCGTGATTACCCATAAACTGATTATTCGAATCCAGCAATTCGAGCACACCAGGCATAAAGGGGACGTCGGCAGCAGAATTTGGGTCTCTGGGCATGCCAAAACGTATACGATGTAAACTTCGCCATGGTGTATCCCAGGACTGTAATGCGATATCCACTCCGGCGACCGTCCCGGCAACAGGATCGTGACAGCCTTTACAGTCAAAAGGCGTTCCTTGGTAGTTCACCGATATCGTGCCTTCATACACCGACTGCCCATGTGCTGCATCCGCCGGCCTGAATGCATCGCCCGTAGCTGTACCCAAGTCTGGATGCAGGTAACGAGTGGTATCAACAACGCCTTCAACAGCGAAAGCCGCCAGTTCCCACAAATCCGGTTCTGTTAAGTGCGCGCCGAAGTTATGCACGATTTGCACGCTGCCGTCAGGCATCAAGGCTGGGAAACCATCGCGTAACTGTCGAAAGACATACTCGTTATTCCAGTTGCGCATCGACTTGAGAAATACCAGATCGCTATACCAAAACGCGATTTCTCCCTCATAGTCATATCCGTGACAATTTACGCAACGCCAGGCCTCGGCACCCGTCGGCACGACTCCACCAGTCAACACCGGATCGGCAAGATCCCATAGCGGATTGGCAACACCGACATCCGGCGTACCGCTCTCTACCGGCCAGTTATCAAACAATCGCCCGCCGCGAACGTAATTTGGTGCGAGGGCGATTTGCGCAAAGGTTAGAATATCCGCCCCCTGTGCAATACCCATATCGGGATTTCCCAGGGCCTGGATACCCACCATAAATGAACCGGCAACACCAAAACGTATCTTATGCAGAAACTCCCACGGATTTGTTTTGGCAAGAAAGTCGATAGAGCGTAGCAAAGGAAAGTTTCGACCACTGGAACCATGGCAATTAAAACTAGCGCAACCTGCACCATTCAATCCCGGCAATGCCGGGGTGCGGAACAAATACGAGCCGTTCATAACATCACCAGAAGCATTTTTGTCTGCGCTGATAAAATTGGACGGGCTTTTTTGCACTGCAAATTCGTCGCGCATCGTCATGATAAATAGCGTTAGAGAATAGATATCGTGGTCGGCCAGCTCATTGCCAAATGCGTGCTCAGCGAGATTATTGGCTGCGTCCCCATCATGAAGAAATGTCCAGATCTCGGCATCGGTGGTGTATTTGTAGGTCTTGGCGCCGTTAACAACGCCAGGTATCCCGGTGTAAAAAGGATCTGTCGTGCTTGAGAATACGCCTTCGTTACCAAGATAGTCCCAGCCATGGCAGGAGGAGCAACGAAACGTTTCCTGCCCAAGCATAGGATTGGTCGACGGCCACAAGGGGTGTGATGCGTCAAATGGCGGCGCAGTGGGGCCAGCAAACGACGCCTTCCACCAGCTCTCATATAGCAAGCCACCCATAACCATATTGGCATCGGCCAATTGTGCAGGATCGAAAACGGCTGCGGGATCGCCTGGTGGTGTTGCCATGTTCACTCTGGCCAAAACACCGTTATCGTAACCTTTCCCACTATTTCTTTCCGGTAAGGACTCACCACACGCCCATAACAAGCCAAACAGAACGACCAACACCGAACTGTATTTTGTCATCACAGTGCCTATAAACAGGTTAATCTAAAACGAAATCGACGGGAGGACTTCAGACATGTTGTTATGATGAGATGAGTTCTCTCTCCCCACAAATACTCTGTGTTTTGCTGCACGTTGTTTTTATGCAGCTAAGCTTAGCAGAAAAGAAGAATTTCACCACCATTTGGCGCAACGGTGACTCATATTAAACCAAGCTCAGGTACAGCACTGCTGTACCTGTCTATCTATGGAAGGTAGCCGCCGATGTTAACCGATGTACGATCTGCCGAAATTTGTCATCTACCTTGAAGCCCTCTTCAAGGTGGTCTAGTGACTGATCGATTCCCTCCTGGACGAGAGAAATCAGGTTCTTTTCCTGAGCTTCTGATAGCCCCCAGCTTATAAACGTAGATTCCAAACCCAGAAGCATTCCATCCATTATTCGCTGACTTTTTTCCTTGTGGAGAATTTGCTCTGCTTCAATTTCTCGCAAGGCCCGGTTGGACTCGACTATGACACGGGCCAGTATGTCGCTCAATTGTATGGCCTTCATCTTCGACTCCGCCCCTTCCACCAACATCGCCAGATGATCTCGATAACGTCCACGCTTATCATCGTCTTCCGGCATATCCTTGAGTAATAGCGAGACGCTACCATACGTAATGATACAGCGCTGACCTTTTTCTATTATGCGTTTGTCATCTTTAAGACGATACAACAGCTCTGCCTCGAGAGGCGGAACGGTTTCACCACTGGAAAGATTGACCATCCCGCCTTCGGTACGAATCTGTACGGTACACTCCACGGAAAAACCTTTTACTGCTGCAATGATCGTCCGAGCGAGATCCTTAGCCGTTTTACACGAGAAAGAATTGCGCAAGAAATCTATTAACAAGCCCTGCTCGCCCCAGCTAGTCATCGCTGTCATTGCCGTTTGCATCGCATTGGCAGAGTCTTTACTGGTATTCTCAATCAAATCCTTGCTTGAAATGGCGTGCTTAACCTTGTGTAATAACTCCTCAGGTTTGACTGGTTTCACCAGATAGTCACTGCCACCTGCCTCATACCCTGCAATAATCTCCTCGGTACTGTCGTGCGCCGAAACAAATATGACATTGGTATTTTTATGCTCACTATCGTCCTTGAGCTTTTTGCACGTCTCGTAGCCGTTCATCACTGGCATTTCAACGTCCATCAATATTACGTCTGGACGAGGCTCACGCTTTGCCATCTCCACGCCCTTCTGCCCATCAGTAGCAACCAGAATGGCATATTCCTCTTTTAGATTCTCGACCAGTACCTGTATATCCTCGGGCGAATCATCAATGATCAATACTTGTTTCTTCAGTGCACTCATAAATTTTTCCTCCAAAATTCTTTCGCCACGTTGCTGAAACATGCGCCATGCCGAATCTGTTTCGCTGTGTAATACCTGTACTACTTTCCAATTCTGACTACTCGCGCCTCTCCAACTGTTTGCGATTGCTGCTTAAGTGAACCGATGCAGCGCCTGGTTTCATCTATGTCATACTTCATCAATGATGCGTAGATATTTTCCACACCGCTGACCCACTGGCTGCTGGCGACACGCTTTAATAAGGCATCCACGCAGGTTTGCGCCATTCCAATATCGCTATCCAATAGGCCGTGAATTTCATCCAGTGTCCTGTTAAGTTGATCGCCGTCTATACTTTCTGATTTTTCCCGAGATTCCGGTTTCTTTTCCTGGCTAATCGCATCGATCGCAGCAATAACCTCTTTCAGCGCGGCTTTCAAATTGTCCATTTCGCTATAAACCGCTTCGCTGTTTTTTCTGCGACAGGACTGTTCGACGCTCGCCGACACTTGATGCAAGCGATGCGCGCCGATATTGCCACCACTACCTTTCAAACTATGGGCAACTCTAGCGGCGTCTTCCCATGCACCGTTTTCCACTAATTGCATGAGTTTCTCATCGCTACGCGCTTGCTTCTCTTTGAAGCCTTTAACAATGCGCAGATAGGCCTCGTAATTCCCCCGCAGACGACTAACACCGTCTTCAATATCTAAACCCTCTACAACAGGTAACGATGTTACTTCTTGGCTTTGTGATACTTCTTGCGTCTTGGATGTGTTAGTCACGGGCTTCACGTATTTTGAAATCTCCTGTATGACGACCTCTGGTCTGATGGGCTTGGTCACATGTGCATTCATACCCGCCTCCAAACTCCTCTCCGCATCGCCTGAAAGGGCATTTGCAGTCATCGCTAAAATCGGCAGATCTGTATATTCACCACCCAAAGAACGTATCTGTCTGGCTGCCTCAAGCCCATCCATGACTGGCATCTGTATATCCATGAGAACAATCGCATACTTCTTTCTTTGTACCTGTTCGAGTGCCTCTTTTCCGTTATCGCAAATGTCTATATCAAACCCATAGGTGAGTAATAATTCATTAGCCACCTCTTGATTGACGGTATTATCATCAACAAGTAACAAGGGGACTGAGCTGAAATCGGGATCATCCTGGTTCTTTTCGCTATGCGGGCTGTTTATACTCGCTTGCGCATTACCATACGATCCGGTAATCACATTTAGCAAATCCATATGGCGAATTGGCTTGGTCAGCCATTCATATTTGTCTGAAGCCTCATTCATCAAATGCGGATATGTCAGGATCACTAGTTTGGTATTTCGGTTTCTTTGATCGTCTTCAATTTCTTTTGCCAACAGAACACCATTGATTTTCGGCATCAATAAATCGATAAAAATCAGATCAAACGGCGTACCGGCTTTATGCTGTTTATCGATCAAGGAAAGTGCAATATCCCCGTCCTCTGCATCCATTACGCTCCTGATTCCCCTGGCCTCAAGCAAGGACATCAACACTTTCCGATAAGTCTGATTGTCATCTATTATCAATATGCGCCGACTTCTTATTTCCTCTGACAGTATATTTGCGTCTTCTCCGCCGGTAATCACTTCCATCGGAATTTCAAAACTAAAATCTGACCCTGTCCCAGGAGCGCTTACGACTTTTAACTCTCCACTCATGGCCTCGACAAGGCGTTTACATATCACCAGGCCGAGTCCTGTACCGCCATATTTTCGGGTATGAGAACTGTCCGCCTGATTAAAGGCCTGAAACAGTTTTTTCTGTTGCTCTGGTGGAATCCCAATTCCGGTATCTTGCACGCCAAACCACATGTGCCCGTTGAGCATATAGACATAAACCGCGACATGACCATCTTCGGTAAACTTAATCGCATTATTCATCAAATTGGTAATGACTTGTCTCAGACGGGTCGGATCACCACTCACCAACTGCGGCACTTTCGGATCGATAGAGCAAATTAGCTCCATACCCTTTTCATGCGCTGCTTTTGCTAGCAGAGCCGCCGTTTCCTCGACAACAGTGACAGGAGAAAAGGGAATAAATTCAAACTCCAGTTTTCCAGCCTCAAGCTTGGAAAAGTCCAGGATGTCGTTTATAACGGTTAACAACATTTCACTAGAGCCTTGCGCTGTATCGAGATAACGTTGTTGCTTGTCGCTAAGCTCTGTGCGTTCCAGTAGCTGCAACATGCCCAGAATTCCATTCATGGGCGTGCGTATTTCGTGACTCATCGTCGCGAGAAACTGGCTTTTCGCTACTGTCGCCTGCTCCGCTTCCTCTTTGGCTGAGATCAGCGCCTTATTCAGTCGTTCCTGCTCGGTCTGACGCCTGGCAGCGTAAATCAATTCTGCGCACGTTCTTAATATCGGACCGACATTTTCTGCGACACTCTGATCGAACCCACTATCGCGATTGGCGAGACCTATGACACCGAGTATTTCCTCTCCCCTGAGCAAAGGAACCCCAAGAAAATTTTTTATCTCTAAATGTGAGTCCGGAAGTATGAATTTTCTTTCGTCTCCGGCTACGTCATGGCAAATAACGTATTCCTTAGTCTCCAGTATCTCGCCAAACATCATGTCCAAATTATGTATTTCTTTTCCCACGACCCTGGTAAGATCAAAGGCATTGCGTTCTTCCTCTGATTCTCCCTGGCCGACTACCGCGTACAACTTCATGTATGGCTTTTGCGATGAGTCAAAAAGCACCTCGCCGATGAAACCGTAACGACTACCGGTAAGATTAACCATATCGGGTAACAGCCCATTGAATACTGCAGTGGGATTACCGCTACTGATAAACCATGACTGTGCCCGGTTAATCGCTTCGATTTGTTGTTCCTGTACCGAAATTCGCTCTTCTTTATTTAGTGGACGCAAGGATTCTTTTGAAAAATATTTTGATTCTGATCTACTTCTATCAGCCAATTCTTTTGTGGCATGAGTCCTATCCTGCCAAACCACTCCTGCATAAAATACCAGTGCAAGTGAAATACTGAACCCATAAAACAACATACTAACCGACTTCGCATCAGTAGTGACTTTTTCTTCGCCGCTACTAACGACAAGTAAGCGACCTGCGAGTTTGTTGTCAAGAACCAGGAGTTCCTCCAGGGCATATTGATAGATTTCCAGTTTTCTATTCGGCACGCCATCCACGGCATAGAGAATACTATCGCTACTGTCATAAACGACGATTTTTCGCCAATGGTTGTGATGCGCCAACTGTCTATCCAACAACTTTTTCAATTCCACATGATCTTCCATCCTGGTCGCGAGAATCGAAGCAAGAGTCGTAAGGATCGACTTTTCTCCGTTCACAAAGTCATTCTCAATTGAATTGACGTAGGATGGGATAAGGTAAAATTTCGATAGTAAAACGCATACCATGAAAATGGTCATGAGAGATAACGCCAATTTATACCGTTCTTTCATACGTTTTTACTTTGATTATCGGACACAGACATCGGTGATGTTGAAAAATAGTTCACTTGCAAGCTGGCGCAATGTCTAAGTTCTATTCAATAAGATCTAAACATTCAGAGTAGCCGACTAAACCAGATTTTATTTGTCGAAAATATCTCAATATCCGACTCACTACGCGATAACACACGTCACCAAAACAATATTGCTATCGGTAAATATCAAGACGATGCTAACCAGCTACAATCTTTTTTTACATTTTCCGAATGCATCATTCGTCGACTATTCAACATCGCATAACTGGATATGGAGTTATTTTACTGTGGCATATACATGAATGGGAAACTCGTGACAAACTAATACCCGGTGACATCAATGTCTGTCACCATGCACTAGTAACATCACTTATTTCATGAAGAATGGAAACCACTATAATTTAAATGAATGGATCGCCCGTTGTTATAGATATATTTCTACAGGCGACGTAAATACCTCTAAACCGCAATTTTTTTATTCATTCGTTCAAGCACGTTGACGATCTTTTGTTCGAGAACAGCGGCTTGTATTGGCTTGCACACATACTCATCTACGCGATACTGTTGCGCCAATTTAATAAAACCCTGACCACTATTTGACGTCAACATTATAAAGTGTATTGAATACGAGTCTGCGCTACGCCTCGCCACTTTTAGAACGTCTATACCGCACAGCTGTGGCATATCCCAGTCGCATATTACCAAATCGATTGGCGACTGTTTTATCTTTGCCAGTGCTTCAACACCATTCTTAGCCTCTACTATCTGGGTAATCCCGATAGAATTCAGAATGGCCGTTACAATACTTCTCATGGTCTTCATATCATCAGCCACGAGTACTGTCAGATGTTCATAGCGGGACGTATTCATTGTTGTCTATCTCCTTGCATTCATTTTTCTTATCGGCCTGTGAGATACAATAAAAACTGATGTTTTCTCGAAAAGATAACCAGTACCGGGATGCGTCCTATGATTGTGAGTCGCATCACATGCGACAAGTGATGTAGGCACAAATTATTGAACATCGACTTATTTTGCAGATTACCATCTGGGATCTCACATCGTAGGGCTAAAAGAAAGTACATGGAATCTGTACGTCTATGCCATTGGAATCGAACTAAACAATCACAGGCCAACCAGGAATGGAATAGTTCCGAAATACAACTACTTTAGTATTAACCAATATCATAAATTTTTAGATTTTTCTCGACTATACGATATAGGCTGTAGAGGCCAGGCTTTTATGTCTATCAAAGTATTGAATAGAAAATTACTCATCTCCCTGATGCTGTTTGCAGCGGCAGGACCACTCTATGCGGCTGCACCTTGCAACAACTCAAACCGCAAGGTAGTTACACTGCAGGATATTTCTTTTGGCATCGCGGGTTCATTTGCGGTCGGCGGAACAGTTGATGTCTCGCCGACCGGATTTCGCGCCGCGACAGGTGATGTTGTGCTGTTAGGTGGAACGTGGAGCGCGGCAATATTTCAAATACAAGGTTGCGCCAATGATCTAGTGACGATTAGTCTGCCTGTCGCGGCTCAGGCATTACGCGCCGGGGGCGGCGGAAAAATCGATGTCATGAACTTCGTTACCCAACCTACCCATACGACCCCTTATATTCTCGATGCAACTGGCGCCATGCAGTTTAGAGCCGGCGCATCGCTTATTCTGAGGCCATTTCACCCTGCCGGTGTATATACCGGACAAGTTGCCATCGACATCTTGTACAACTAATACAACCGCTAGTAAGTTATTTGAACACAATTATCTACTTCCGGTTTTAGAATTATTCTTTCTTCCTTATTCTTTTGAACTAATTCACACATTTATTCTTTTATTTTTTTCGAACTCCATCACTGTTTCTATGTAACGCATTGTAAAAAAGGGTATCGCGGACGTTACATTGTGTACTTGTTACAGGGAAAGTGTACGACACAAATTCTTGTAATTTTTGGAAGTAAGCGAAGGGAGTTGCTGAACGTGGTCAATCCGTGACCCTGCCGAAAAAGTGTAAATGGCAGGTCCTTTTTAAGGGGTGTTTAGTTATGAAATTAGGCAAACTAGCAATTGCAGTTGGTTTAGCGGTTACCGCTACAATGTCATCTAGCGTAATGGCTGCAACAGCGACTTCAAACGCAACAGCGAATATCGTTACTCCGATCGCCATTACCAATACAGCGGCCTTGGACTTCGGTTCGTTCTCTCACGGTGGCGCTGCTGGTACAGTAGTTGTTGACACCGCTGGTGTGCGTACCTTTACAGGTGCCATCACTTTGATGGGTGTCACTTCAGCTGCTGCGGCTTTCGACGTAGCCGGTACACCAAGCTCACTGTTCTCCATTACCTTGCCTGCCAGTACCATACTGAGCAATGGTGTGGATAACATCACGATAGATACATTCTTGAGTAATCCGGCCGTTGCAGTAGGCGGTGCGCTCGACGCGACTGGTGCTGCGGTAGTTAATGTCGGTGCGACGCTGAATATCGTTGGTACAGAGTCTACTGGCGCATATACAGGTTCATTCGACGTGACTGTTGATTATCAATAAACAAAAGAATATTTCTTAACTAAAGGCGGGTATCTTTACCCGCCTTTTTCTTTACAGGATCTGCACACTTTCTACCCTAAGTGTCTTAAAGGATTAAACCTCTTCTACCGATAACACACTAGTCAGGTTTAACTCCCCGTATAGCAAGCGGAATTCTAAGTCTATTGAGGTTGATGATGTTTGCAAAAAAGCACTCCTTTAGATCGCTGTTCTACCACCAGGTATATGTACTACTTCTATTAATCACGTTTCTCGCATTGGGGAGCGGCCAGGCATTCGCCCAACTTTTGGTCGCGCCTACCCGAGTGGTTTTCGAGGGAAATGAGCGATCGGCTGCAGTCAATCTGGTGAATACCGGCAATGAAGCCGCATCTTACCGTATTCGCTTTGAGCGCAAACGTATGTTATCCGGTGGTGGTATGGAGGCAGTCGAAAAACCTGTTGACGGAGAATTGTTCTCGGACAATTTTGTCCGCTTTGCACCGCGCCAGGTTACCCTCCAACCTGGACAATCTCAGACGGTGCGACTGATGTTGCGACGCCGTCCTAATATGGAAGATGGCGAGTATCGTTCCCATTTGTTGTTTCAAACCATCCCGAACAAAGATGTATCCGGTGGAATCGAAGCCTTCAAACGCGATAGTGGCAACGAATTGAGTATTAGTCTCACTCCAGTATTTGGCGTATCGATACCAGTTATCGTAAGACAAGGCCGCACCAGCGCCGAGGTCGGTCTAACTGAACTCAAAGTGTTAACACCCGACGACAAACAACAGCCTCCAACCTTATCCATGCGTATGGAACGTAAGGGTAATGCGTCGGCATTTGGAGATATTGCCGTGTACTACCGCAAACCTGGGGCGAAAGAGAAAGACAAAGGCATCGTCGTAGGGAGAGTAAACAATGTCGCCGTCTATACTCCCAATGCCTTTCGCAGCGTTGAGTTTCCATTAAACCAGGCACCTGACGTTAAATTGAAAAAAGGTGAGTTACATGCGGTCTTCAGGGAAAAAGAGGATCAGGGTGGAAAAGTACTCGCAGAAGCCCGACTCGGCTTACCTTAAATCGGCACGACTACTCTTATTACTCCTCTGCATGCTGGCATTGAGTCCGCAGCTTTACGCTGCGGAATTAATGCCTACGAAAGCGCCTTGGATCACACCAAACGACGACGACCTGCGTCTGGTTGAAGTGCGCTTTAAACAATACATACTCGCCAAAACAATCATTATTTACGAAAGCACGGGGGGCGCGCTATTACCGATAAGAGAGATAAGCGCGATACTGGATATTGCATTAGAAGTTGATATCGTCCACGGCACCGTGCAGGGCTTTGTATTTGATGAGTCGCGCACCTTCTTTCTAGATGTCAAGAGAAGCCAGGTAACTCTCTCAGGTATAGAGCAGCCATACAACAGAAATCGTGTCGGCTACTACGAAGACGATATTTACGTTGACAGCAAACTTTTAGGACAGTGGCTCGATATCGTCTTTGACGTAGATTTCTTTGCTGGAATGCTATTTGTTCGAACCAGCCAGATTCTCCCTTTCGAAGCCAAGATGGAAAGGGAAGCGAATATAAAAAAAATGAAATCGAGATACCGGAAAAGAGAGTTCGACTACAACGTCTCCCCCCCAGTCTTTAGAGCGTTCGGAATACCCAGTATTGACCAGACGTTGAGACTGAGCCTTACACGGAATCACTCGCAAGCGTTCAACAAGCTCGCCTACTATACCGGTTACTTATCATCTGAAATTTATGGTATGCAAGGCACGGTCTATGTTGACGCCAACAACACCGAAGGTATGGGGGACATGCGCTGGCAACTGCGCCGGGTACATCCGGACAATATTTTGCTAGGCGGACTGCGTGCAAACGAGTTTCGTTACGGGATGGTGAGCACTATTAGCCTACCTATGATCATGTCGCCAGGCAATTACGCTCATGGCTTCTACGTCAGCAACTTTCCCAACGACCGACAACTGGAATTCGACAGACAGACTTTTTCCGGTGATTTGCTTCCTGGCTGGGAAGTCGAACTTTATCAGAACAATACCCTGGTCGGCTATCAGGAAGCGCGTTCTGATGGTCTTTACGAATTCAATGACATTCCACTTTTATTTGGCAACAATTTTTTCAAATTGAAATTTTACGGCCCACAGGGACAAGTTAGAGAAGAAAACAAACAATATTATCTCAGCAATTTACTCACGCGACCGGGTCAACGCTATTACCGCACCATGTATAGTTATGATTCGGCGCTAGACCTGCACCGAGTTGGCTGGAATTATGAGATAGGCATGAACAAGCAGGTATCAACTGTATTCAGGGCAGCGTATCTGCCGGTTAACGATAAAGAGTTAGGTTTCTTCTCTACCGGCGTACGCGCCTTTGCCGGACCATTCTATTTTCAGGCCGATGCAAGCATCAATTCCGAAAAAGGCATTGCGGGTGAAATGGGACTTCAAACACGCTGGCGCGACATAACTCTTAGCTATCGTCACGGTGAGTTCAAAGATTACCAAAGTGACACCAATATCATTTACGCCGATCCCATTCTACGCACTGACCAGGCTAGCCTGAGTCTTGCTATCCCGGCGACGCCATGGACGTATCGCATGCCACTCCTGTTTGAAGGTCAACTCTCTCAACATGCATCCGGGTATTATCGCTACGAACTGCGCAACAAAATCTCTTCCGTTATCGCCGGGGCCTATATTTCACATGATGCAAAACTGACTGCTACCCGTGATGGCATCAGCGAACAATCTGCCCACGTTCTGATGAGTAAACGGATTGGTATTTTCAACTTCAGGACAGAAACAAACTACGAATTGACCGACAAGATACACCCGCGTGATATCTCCGCAGGACTTGACGGCAGCATAATTGGTCGGATTCGTTACATGCTCAACGTCAAGAAAGAATCGCTTAGCGATAACTATTTGTACTCCGCCGGACTCAACGGCATTTTTCAAAAGACTTCCCTGCGACTGGACATGGGATACTCAACAAACGATACCATTAGCGTTAATTTCTCTATGGGGACGGGAGCGGCATTTGATCCACGCACTCGCGGCTGGAAACGCGATGCTTCGCCTGTTGCAGATACCGGCATGTTATCCTTGCGCGTGTTTCTGGACAAAAATAGAAACGGCACTTTTGACGAAGAAGATGATCCTATTAGTGGCGTCGGATTTCACATTAATGGGTATCCCAAATTTGAATTTACTGACGAAAATGGCATAGCCTTTCTTACGCGACTTCCGGTAAGTGAATATGTCTCGATAGGCGTACGTGAGGAGACTATCGCTGATCCACTTTGGATACCTGAGATACCGGGTATCAAAACCGTGATCAATCCTGGTCGAGTGGCAATATATGATTTTCCGGTCAAGATGACCGGAGAAATAGACGGCGTCACATTTATCAGTCGTGGCGGTGTTACTAAGGAGATCGGTGAAGTCATGCTGGAGCTGGTTGACAATACCGGCACCGTGATCCAACAAACCACTAGCGCATACGACGGATTTTATGTGTTTACACGCGTCCCCATGGGACAATACACAATACGTGTTGCTGAAGATCAAATTCAACGACTGAATTTGATTCCTGCGACTGAAGTGCCTGTCGAAATTACTACCGATGAAATATTTAAGAATGCGGTGGACTTTACCCTGAGGTTCAGAGGTTAGTTCTCCAGCCATTTTGGCATTTCAAAAAATACCGGCTGTGCGTACAGCCGGTATATTGAAAACAATAGGCATCGAAGTTTAAAACCAGGTGCGTACGCCCACGAGCATTTGCAAATCGCGACGACTGTGTCCATGTGCGACGGCATGGTCCGCGGTGCCACCAAACAGCAACGAAGCATTCACTCCGATATACGGCGCAAATTCCCGCAATAGCTCATAGCGCAGCCGCAGTCCTAGATTGGCATCTGACAAACCGCCACCGGTCTCCCCGCCTGATTTACTATAGACGTTTGCTTCCAGCTCAGGAACCAGTGCCATACGTCGAGTCAACATAATCTCATACTCGGTATCTACGCGTAGATTGACGCGTGCATCGGTATCGACGAACAAACTGATATCCGATTCAAACATCAATGGCGCAACGCCGTATAAGGATACTGCAAACCAATCCTTTGCTACAGGTTCAAAGTCTCCACGCCAGCCGATCTGGATATCCCAGAACGCTGAAATTGCGCGGCTATACAAAAATTGTATCTCAGCCTCTTCTACTGTTGACTCGGCGTATTCCAATTCACCCTTGATCCATAGCTTGTTGTAATCCTTACCCAGCCACAGATCACCGTCCATTAACAATGGAAAGCCATCGGAAGCTTTGCGCGCCTCCAGCTTGTCCAGTGTCAATTTGTACAAAAATGGATCGGCGCCACCCATACCCATGGCGGAGGAACTCACTGCGATTAACACCAATGCAAATAGTTTTTTCATGACTCGCCCCCTTAGCTCACTACCACGGTACGGAACATACCCGCCATGTGATAAATCAAATGACAGTGAAATGCCCACGCCCCTTCTGCGTCTGCAGTTACGCGATAGCTAATCCGTGATCCCGGCTGAACGATGATAGTGTGCTTGCGCGGCAGGTAATTATTGTCGCCGGTTTCGAGATCACTCCACATACCGTGCAAGTGCATGGGATGGTTCATCATGGTGTCATTGACATAGGTAAAACGGACTCGTTCACCAAGGCGCAGGCGAATTGGTTCTGCGTCTGCACTATCGACCCCGTTAATTGACCACATATAGCGACCCATATTCCCGGTGAGATGCAACTCGATCTCTCTCTCTGGCTCTGCGTCCCTGTGTGTCGGGTTGATATTACGTAGATCTGCGTAGGTTAAAACACGACGACCATTATTGCGCAAACCGATGCCTGGATCATCGAGACGATATTGTGGATTATCTGCACGCATGTCCACGTGTGGACCATACTCGGTCTTGGCGTGTTTGACAGGCTTATTGCTAAAGTCAGACGGCGATGAGCCGATATCGCCCGGCATTTTATCGTGACTACTGTGATCCATGCCGTGCTTGGCATGGGTGACGTTCTGCACGAACTTTTCTATTTTGTTCATGCCATGTTCCGAACGACCCAAGCCATGTGCCATAGCATCACCCATATCGTGTCCCGCATGTTCATCGTGTGATGAGGAATGGGAGTCATGGTTCATGTTATTTCCCATATCACTCATATTGTGCTGAGAGTGATCCATTTCGGCGGGAGCGTCGTGCTGCATAGTGTGACCACTGTGATCCATATTATGGCTACTATGGTCCATTTGTTGTTCACCGTGATTCATATTGTGATCACCGTGCGACATACCACTATGCCCACCGTGGCTCATGCCCATATCGGCGTGAGTCAGATCAGCGATCTTATCCATCGCCGGCACTTCTGCGCGCATATTCATGTCAGGCGTCAGCGTTCCACGCGCATAACCTGAGCGATCGATAGACTGTGCGAAAATGGTATAGGCCTTATTGTCTTGCGGCTCTACGATAACGTCATACGTCTCCGCTACACCGATGCGAAATTCATCGACAGGCACAGGCTGCACGTTTTGTCCATCGGCGGCAACCACTGTCATTTTCATGCCAGGGATACGCACATCGAAAAACGTCATCGCCGATCCATTAATAAAACGCAGGCGTATCTTCTCACCTTTGTTAAACATGCCCACCCAACCATCTGCTGGCGTTACACCGTTCATCAGATACGTATAGGTATATCCAGTTACGTCGGCCAGGTCGCGCTGACTCATACGCATATTGCCCCACATCAGACTATTGCTGATGGCGCTGCCCAAACCTTGCTTACTGACATCGCGAAAGAAATCACCGACAGTGCGTTCCTGAAAATTATAGTAGTGGCTCATTTTTTTGAGCTTGGCATAGACTGCGGTGGGATCTTCATCGGTCCAGTCCGACAGCATCACGACATATTCTCTATCGTATTTAAATGGCTCAGGCTCACGCGGATCAATAATAATCGGCCCGTATAAACCGGTCTGTTCCTGGAAACCCGAGTGGCTGTGATACCAATAGGTGCCAGACTGTTTTACTGGAAACTGATAGGTAAAGGTTTCGCCCGGTGCAATACCATTGAAGTTTGTTGATATTCTGGGCACACCATCCATAGAGGCCGGTAGTATCAAACCATGCCAATGAATCGAAGTCGTTTCACGCAAGGTATTGGTCACCTTGAGCGTTACAGTCTCCCCTTCCTTCCAACGCAACAAGGGCGCTGGTAGTGAACCGTTTACCGTCGTCGCAACACCAGGAGAGCCAGTGAAATTAACCGCCTGTTCACCAATCGTGAGATCAAACGTCGTCCCTTTGAGGACAGGCATCATATGGTGTTGATGACGCATTTCCGCCAACAGGCGATAAGGCGTCATCCCCAGCGCCAGACCCGCGCCACCCAAAGCGAGACCCTGCACAAAACGTCGGCGTGATGAATCAATCGAGAAATTATTCTTCATAAGTCGTTCGTCCAAAATAATTGATAGAACACCCGTCATAGAACGGTTCTTTGACAGATGATAAGGCTAACTACAGATCTGGACTAAACGCGAGGCGGTCGGAAGTGCTCGAAGACAGATAGATAGATAAATTGGTGATGTTCGGGTTGGAAGGCAATCTCAGCGAAATGAGCGTCTGTCTGAGGCAGCAGAAGCAGACCGATAAACGTACAGTCGTCACATGGATTAACAAAGCAGTTCTCGTCCACATGTGAGCTATGATCGCCTGTCATCGCGTGTTCACCATGTCCAGCGGTCTGGTGCATCATGTGGCTTTGTTCCGACTCTGCCGGCATGGTATGCACGGCGCTCGCCACAACCGACTGTAACGGGGCGAAAGCGACGATCAATACCAGCAGATAGGCTAACAAGCTGTTTTTCATATAAAACTGCGATAAAAACCCTGGACAGAAAGATACTACCAGAGACTTGGAACAAAATTAAGCTGAAAAGTTACAAAAAGCTTCGCACTTTTTATGTGTTGATAAAAAACCGGGTCGGCAGTAGTAATTCCCTGCATCGACCCGGTTTATTCATCAGCTTAGTTCGCTGCCCAGGCTGGAAGGTCTCCGAGCTGAACCCAGATGATTTGCAGATTGTTTTTACCAACGTCAAGGCGATGTTGAAGCACGACAGGTCGATTATTCATGTAAGCAGAGCGTAGAGTTTCGACTATTTGTGCATTGGCTTCACTTTCACCATGTAGGCGCACGCCAAAGACTTTACCGGGTTGACTATCCAGAGTTACCAAGACTTCTGCATCCAGAAAATCACCATTTTTCCCGATTTCCAGGTTTTGTTGTTGCGATCGAAACATCGTGATCTTTCCCTTTACTTCCTGCCCATGGCCATGCGGTCCGGCCAAAGTTGGAGGCGTATCAGCAAACGACGCGCCTGATAAAAGTAAAAGAAAAGTAAAAGGGAGTAAAAGCGTAACATATTTCAACATGATCATTTCTCCTTGTCTCGAATGACAAATGTCTAGCGATAGAAATAATTACAAAACTTTTCATGGCCGACACAGTAAGAGTTTCCGATTTGTGAAAAAAAAAACGCCGAAAAATATTCTCACTGTAGTTGTTCTACGATCTCACTTACTCCATGAGAAGCCTGTCCTTACTAAGTTAATGCCCCACATAAATTCTTATTTTCATGGTGCCAGTATCGCGACAAAACATTAACAATCGTTGTCCAGGAGATTACTTTTTATTAACAAATCTTTTTACCGTATAAATTTCTTCTTTAGACTTGTGAGTTATTGCTTACTATTTTCGTAATGCTACATTTCATAATCCACCTCCCGCCTTTCACTTCGGCATTCAAAAACAAAAGGCTTTATTGCCTGATGATCGGCATGATTCTGATAGTCGTCCAGGGCTGGTTGGGATTCAAACTCGGAATACAAAACAACATCACTGGCGGCATCTGACTCGGTGATGTTGATACCTAACTCCATCGTGATCATGCCCGGGATTTTGCCATTGAGAGATTCCAGCTTTTCCTTGATTAATTTCGCATTAGTAGCTTTGTCATTTCCGAAAGCGCTTTCTTTTAGCTTCCACATCACAATGTGCTTAATCATCTCTATTCCTCTACGTTTTTGGTGCACCAAACCAGGCCGACAAAGCATCGGATAAACCCTGTTCGCTCAACATACCGTTAATTTCGCGCCGTGGCTCATCCATGTTCAACAACCGCGTTGTGACATCACAGAGAGTCGCATGACGCGTAGCAACCGGGTGGCGCTCTACATGGTAGGTGTCGAGTCGGTACCATAGACCGAAATCAAAACCTCACGCAACTCCTCCAAATCTGGCTCGCCATAGTGTTCGACGTCCTTTTTCAGTGAGCGCTGTGTTAACGAGTTCACAGGAAAAATGTCGATTAATTGCGTGTGTACCCACGCTGTCCTGCTTTAAACTGAATACGGGCACAGCAGCCAGCATCAAGCCGGTGGGACCGGCACCTGCAATAATGACGTCGGCATCATACATAACGAAGATCTGCTGCAATAGTCGGTGTCAAATTCCACTTGCTTCATACATAAAGAAACATACACATGAGATGCAGCCCTGTTATAAACTCCGAGCATAACAAAGGAAAGAGGGCTTCGCCTGCCACTTAGTTGCACAAAGTCAAATGTTTATTTGACAAAAATAGGCGCAACTTCCTGGCATCGTCAGTCTGGCATCGAACACGAGTTTCGCTCCTAATCCGCCAGAAACTTAGTACGTCACTCAGTTTTATCCTTCTCCTAATATTACGTTCACCCGGCTTTTTCACAATCTCAAATTGGAAAGAATCCGTGGAATTTAAGACAACTCATTTATTAAACACATGATTTGCGAAAAAATCGACAATCTTCGACCTATGAAACATGATACACTGGCGTTGATTCGAATGAGTTTGCAACGGTGATACGAGTTCCTGACCAGCCTTTAAGGAATCTTTTCTAAAAGCTAACGGTGACAACGCGTTCGAAGTTCTAATCCGTTCAAGTGCAGATGCTGCCCGTCTAATTCAGGCGCAGCAACGACAGGAATATCCATGAAACAGACTTCCGGTACTCAATTTTTTCTTTCCAAGTTGCTTATTATGTTGATATTGGCGGTTTATGGGTGTGGCGGCGGCTCACCGAATAGTCAATTTCATATCGGCACGGAAGACTTCAAAGTCGAATTTCCATCCGCGCTCGATGGATATCTGACGGAAGATATGCAATTGATAGCGAGGGTAAAAGTTGACGAAACTTCAACCTTTTCGTTGAGTGTGGATCCAAAAAACAAATTGGTATTTGGCTCTATCCCCGGACTCTCCAACGGTGAACATACGCTAGTAATTGAATATGCGATAAAGATCGATAACGACGAAGTTATTATTGCCCGAAACACGATACGCATTAATATCGGGGATTTCGAAATACTGGTGTTGGATAATCAGGTTTTAGTTTACATTGATAGCGATTCGGACGGAGTAACAAATATTGATGAATTAAAATCTGGAACCTATTTTACTGATGGAAACAAGTATTCGGTTGGCGGAACAGTAATCGGTCTTTCGGGTAGCGGACTGGTTTTACGAAATAATAATCAAGAAAATCTCACTATCGGCGCTAATGGAGATTTTGCATTCCCAACACAATTGGCAAGTGATAGCACATACGCGATAACAGTTCTTTCGCAACCAGGATCGCCTAGTCAGATTTGCAAAGTCGACAATGGCAGCGGCACAGTCAGCAATGCTGACATAAACAACATCGTCGTTTCATGTGTCAGGTCTTACACTGTTGAAGTCGCCGTTAACGGGCTCAGCGGAACTGGACTTGTATTGCAAAATAGCGGGGGAGATAATCTATCGGTGGTCAGTAACGGTACATTTAGCTTTGCGACGAAACTCATTGCGGGCAATACCTATGAGGTTACCATTTTTGCGCAACCTCTTTCACCTAAACAAATCTGCGAAGTTATAAATGGCAGCGGTACTATAAGTCAAACAGACATAACCAATATCAGTATTAATTGCGTTACAGATATTGATCATTCAATTGCTATTAATGTCAAAGGCCTGCATGGTAGCGGATTGGTGTTGCAGAACAACAACACCGATGATTTATCGGTTAACAGTGATGGTCCAGCGATTTTCACTACCCCTGTACGAGATGGCGACACATATCATGTCAGTATACTCACCCAACCAAATACGCCAGACCAGACATGCATGGTGAATAACGCCACTGGCACGGTGAATGGTAATGATGTCAACCTCGACGTATATTGTCATGCATTCAGTGCGACCACATGCGATGGGCCTGTTATCGATGGTGCATGTGCCTTATCGATGGTGAAGGTAGCGGATTTCAGTTCGGTACTCTGCGTAGATAATTTAGCCACCAACAATTGTCCATCAGCATCGGAACTCTATTATGGCCAGGATGGTAATAGTACGATTAATCCTGAGTCGTTCACAAATAACGGCACTGTGATTTCTGAAGCCGTAACTGGCCTCGTCTGGACGCCTACAGCATATGCAGCGGACACTTTAACTCTAGCAATCGATCAATGTAACAGCTTAGCATCATCTAACTTTGGCGACCGGAACGATTGGCGTGTACCAAGTATCCGTGAACTTTCCCGTATCGCGTCAAAAAATGCAAATACTGGTTCCTGGCCCACAGAATTCAATACGCCACAAAATTCTTACTGGTGGAGCACAACCGAAGCAAAAAACCTAGCTGGCTGGCAAATAGGCATGTCGGGAAACTGGCCGTGGACTGTTCTTGAGCAATCAGATGGCACAGGCGGTTTTGCCGGAGCACGGTACGTTTACTGTGTTGGTGGCTCACAAATGGCCGGTACCTGGGGAGTACATCCCGATAGTGTCACGGTTACTCATACGGTTACAAACCTGATGTGGCATCGCGCGTCCAGCTCCAATCTAACTGACTGGGATAACGGACTGCAGTATTGCCAAAATTCCAATGTTGGCGGCTATACGGATTGGCGTGTACCAACCTTACGTGAATACATGTCGGTACTGGATTATGTCAACAATACGGCAATATATATGGCGGATGTATTTACGGATGTGAAGGACGTACCAATGTTAACTTCCACACCGAATCGCATTGGCGTCGGATACATCGAAATTGCCGCCGTAAATGAGCACACTGGCGTGGTATCGCAGTACAATGTTAATTCGCTAAACGGCGGAGTACGATGCGTTCGCGGCCCCATTTTTGAAACGCCTAAATGTGAGCTCAACCCACCGCCCTCTGTTGTTACAGATTTCATAGTTTCCGCAACTCAAGGCGACGATTCATTACCAGATCCGGCATGTCCTGTTTATAAGACCTTAACTGCCGCAGTTTCTAATGCATTACCGAATTCAACGATTTGGGTAGCGCCAGGTGTGTACGATAGCGCAAATGGCGAGGTATTCCCGATTACGCCAACGAACAATATCGTAATTATCGGAGATGCTGCCACTCGCGGCCTAAGCAGCACGCCGACCCTCATTAGTGGAAGCGCACAAGTCGGTACAACTGGTTATTCGGCAGCTTTTTATGACAATATAGGCATTACAATTAAAGGGCTAAATATTGTTGGCGGCTCCGCTATACGCAATTTCGGCATCTTCAGTGAAGACGCAAATAGTATTATCCAACAAAACACTTTTGATGGTTCCTATGGCGGCGTACGACTGTATGGAACAGGAGCTCCCGATGTTTCGGCAAACGACTTCAATACCAGTTCATATGGTACTTACATTACTAAGACAGCCGATGTAGCAATCATCAATAACAATCTTTTTTCCTCCCCAGCACTACCGATAGACAATGTCAGCGGTAACGCAATGATACAAAACAACGAAATTATTGGTAGTGGCCAGGTTGGTATACAGGTTCAAAATGGATCACCTTTTATTGAATGGAATACCTTTACCAATGAGAGCTATACCTATGGCGCGATTACGCCTTCGTCCGACTCAACACCGCAAATTTACCGTAATACATTTAATGTAAATAGTGGTCACGTTATCTTCATAAGGGGCAATGCAGCACCCGAGTTAGGAACTACGCAAGTTGATGGCGGCAATACTTTCCTCGGAACCAGTGGTTTTGCGATTGAGTCTGAATCACCTGCAACAGTTAGTGCGATTGGAAATACCTGGTATTCAAATCCACCCAATTGCGTTTCTGAAATTGTAGTCACAGGCGGTGGCACAGTAATATGGGGTGCAGTCTCAGGGGAATCGTGTCCTTAAAATGGATTCTATATGGTGGTGATGCTGATCTCAGAAATAGAGAAAGCGTCACCACCATGCCATAGGAGACTTTTTCAATCTGCCCTATATCACGCCATGTATTCCGTTGGCTTCTTAGCTAACACTTTTGTCCGACTAACTCAAAATTAGCCACCTGGAAGTCAAGCTAAAGCCAGATAAATATCGGTAACCGCTTCATTCTCTGCCACATCCGGATAAAACTTTACTCGTTGCACAAACAACGGAAAATCTCTCGGCTCCTCGCCACTCTGTGGTAACCACTCCGCGTAGAGAAAGTGTATTGCCTCCCCAAGAGCATCATCTGAACCCACAAATCGTGATCGCGCACAACGCCCTGCAGGTATAATCTTTTCAACCAAGCCTGCGTCATTGCCTGTCAAATCCATATCTGTCTCCACCCCGATATCCAAGCTATAGTCACCAGGTGCGACTTCACAGGGATTGTTGTGGAGGATGTTGAATGTCGCGTTCTTTGACGGAGCCAGATCATTCTGCTTACGCCATTGAATAAACTTTCGAATACTGTCACCAATAGTTTGCGGATCACCGTGGTGTTCCAGTACCGCAAGGCGGGTTCTATTAAAATTGACTATTTCTATACTTTGGCTCATGTCTACCGCTGCCATGTTCTGTCTCCTAATTTCCGCCAGTTGTTGACGTGTGTCATTCCAGGGAGACCACTGCGGATTCTTGCGAAACTGACGGGGAGATTGCCCCGTCCCCTTGCGAAAGGCACGCGAAAAAGATTCCGCGGCCTCAAACCCACTCGCCAGCGCTACCTCAATTATCTGAGTGTCCTCGCGAAAGGCTAGTAGATAACTGGCTTTCTTTAAACGACACAACTGAATATAACGGTAGACTCCGATGCCATACATCTCCGAAAACAGACGATGGAAATGATATTTCGAAATTGCCGCAATTCGACTCATGTCCTCAACGTTTAAGGTTTCGTCCAGATGGCGATCTATATGCTCGAAAACTTTGAGGAAACGAGTATGAAACTTGCTCAGTCTATGGGTCATTTGCGTTCTCTCTGGTACCGGAAAGCATACTGCAGGCAGTTGCCCGTATCCTGACGTATCTTGCTAAATTTGACCATGCTAATCGGATCACTATTCGGTCTGTAGTGCAGGACATCGCCCCCTTGCCCGCTGCCGATCTCTTAGAAAAAGCGCACTTTGGCGCACCAAGAATTGCCGTCATAATTATCCGGGAGCCCTGTTTCCAGCATATCCATATCTTTGGCGCGATAATTGTATTGAGAATTCGATGTCGGAAAATACTGTCAAATCCCAATCAACGCATTGAATAACTCTATGACGCGTGACGCCAATACCGCGCTACAGTCACCCGAGCTAAAATCTTGACTACGTTCTATATCGGCGGGAGAAGGCCCAAATGAGTCGAAACCTGGATCAAAAAACGGTTGCTGGATTCGGAGATGAATGGTCTCACTTCAAGCAAGATGAACTGAGTCAGTCCGAGCATGAGCGGCTCTTCCAAAGATACTTTAGCAACTTTCCCTGGCATCTCATTGATGCACATACAACGGGGTTCGATCTTGGTTGCGGTAGTGGGCGCTGGGCAAAACTCGTCGCGCAGCGTGTCGGTAAACTGCACTGCATCGACGCTAGTGAAAAAGCCCTGGCTGTGGCCAAGAACAATTTGTCTCAGCTATCAAATTGCGAATTTCATCATTCCAGTGTAGACGCTATACCTCTCACAAATAACTCTATGGACTTTGGTTATTCGCTCGGTGTACTTCACCACGTACCTGATACTCAAGCCGGCATCCAAGCCTGCGTGGATAAACTCAAGCCTGGCGCGCCGTTCTTACTTTATCTCTATTATGCATTAGACAACAAACCCCTTTGGTTCAGATGGCTGTGGCGGGCAAGCAATCTCGCGAGAATACTCATTTCACGTTTTCCACACGGATTAAAGACGGCAACATGCAACCTGATAGCCCTCACAGTTTATTTACCGCTGGCCATTGTGGCACGCGTATTACAGACTATGAAAATACCGACCAGGCTCATCCCTCTCGCGTCTTATTCCGATACAAGTTTTTATACGATGAAAACCGACGCCTATGATAGATTCGGGACACGACTAGAACAGCGCTTCACGCAAGACGAAATGCGTAAAATGATGAAAAATTCCGGGTTGGAAAGAATACAATTCAACGAAAACATTCCTTATTGGTGTGCTGTTGGATACAAAAAATCATAAACCTCGCCTCCTGTTACTACCCAAATATGGAGAGGAAGCCGCCAGTGGTCGTCTACGATGTTACCAATATGTCCCTTATCTTAAGCAAGCAGGATTCGAGATAAAAATTCAGCCGTTGTTTGATCATACCTATTTGTCGCGTCTGTTTAGCGGCCAGCGGGTTGGATTTTTTTTGACGTTATCGCTGTATTTGAAACGAACTATTACGCTGCTAACGGTTAGTCGAAACACACGTGTCGTACTTCATTGTGATGACCTGCCGTTTATACCAGGCGTACTCATGCGCTACCTCAAAATGCGCGGCGTGGGTTACATTTACGATTACGACGATGCCATTTTTCACGGCTATGATATGCACCGTTTTTCGATCGTACGGCATTTTTACAAAAATAAAATTGCTAACATCATCAAAAACGCTGCCCATGTTTTTGCGGGAAGTCACTACTTGGCCGACTACGCTCAACGCTATAATCGCAGCGTCAGCATACTCCCAACCGTCATTGACATCGACCGATACCCTTGTAAAGAACATACCGAAAAACAAGAATTGGCGATTGCCTGGATTGGATCTCCAAGCACGAGCGTCTATCTCAAAGCGCTTATCCCTGTTTTTAAAACGCTAGCAGTGGATATTGCTATCAGAGTCATAGTAATCGGTGGAAGCATAGACGACATAAATGGCGTTGTGATAGAAAAACGCCCCTGGTCAGAAGAGACGGAAGTATCCGATCTCCTGGACTGCGATATAGGCATCATGCCGCTAATTGACGATCCCTGGTCGCGGGGAAAGTGCGCTTATAAACTTATCCAATACATGGCCTGTGCCTTGCCGGTTATTGCAAGCCCCGTCGGTGAAAACAAAGTCGTTGTTGAAGATGGCGTGAATGGGTATTTGGCACAGAACGACAATGCGTGGCGAGAAGCGATTTTAAAACTTGCCTCAAACGCAAACTTGCGCCGTGATATGGGAAAAAAAGGTCGCGAGTTGATAATTTCCCGCTACACAGTTCAGTCACGCTATCAGGATTTTGTCAGTTCGATTTCTACTGTTC
Organism: Gammaproteobacteria bacterium; assembly: GCA_029881255.1. Taxonomy (NCBI): domain Bacteria; kingdom Pseudomonadati; phylum Pseudomonadota; class Gammaproteobacteria; species Gammaproteobacteria bacterium. The sequence goes on from JAOUMY010000002.1 coordinate 405,707, forward strand.
CCGATAACTAGTTTTAAAACACCGATTGTCAAACGTTTACCTATATACTTATGACTAATATAAAGAACGATTCGAATACTTGAACTCACAATTTCTGGCACCATTGGCTTTAGTCCCTAGGTGTTCACATCTGATGCGTTTACTACATTTCAATACATCCAGCCACTATCTCTTCCACAGATCAATATAGTCATATCAGGCCTGATATTACTGACTAAGCGTTCATAAAAACTAGAAACATAAACGTGTAGTCTACCGTTGGACCATGATGTCTTTTTGCCCTATACAACTACACACTAGTCTTGCGGTTATCATATCTACTGATGTTTCCATCTGCGCCATAATCCTTATGACTAGAAGAGAGCTAGCCGATGTCAGGTAAGATAAGTGCTTTCCCTAGGGAGGGTAATCAGATCAGGAGAGTCAATCCTGCTATATAAAATTAGAACAGGCCCGCGGTGAATATAATCGACGCTGGGCGTCCTGTTTTTGGATGTACCGGCTCGAAAGTCTCAACCGACTTAAATCCACTTTCCGTAAATTGGCATTTCCAATCATCGACGGTGCGAAAATACCACGGCGGCGGGTCTCGAAATTCACTATTGAACCCGACCCATGTACCCTCCATCCAGCCTTCTTTAGACTTACCGCTCAAATTTACATGATTAGGGTGTAGTGTCTGAATAACAAATGAGCCGCCCTGATTCAACAATTGGCTGGCCGATTGAAATATGGATTTAACGGAGTCCTTGCCAAAAAGGGAAAAGTTACATATCAACACATCGATTTTTTCACCTATGTTTGTCGGAGTAATTTCGTCATAGGATAAAGTGCGAAACCGGCCGGCCCCCTCTTTTTCAGCCGCCTCAATTAAATCCGGTACAGCATCTATTCCGAGAGCATCAATCCCATGGCTTTGCAGCAGACGAACAAGCCAGCCTTCACCACAACCGATATCAAAAGCTGCTAATGGTTTCAGATTCAACACCGTGTCGACAATTGCTTTGTTGGTAACCAGCGTTCTGCTTTCAATTTCCTCGCCTCGAACCGCTTGTATCCAGGGCCTTACATTTTTTCGCCACGATTCGAGAATTATAGCTTCGGGATTCTTTTCCATGAATATACCTGACTTAACAATAGAGACTATTTTCTTGCAACACCCGTATTCCAGGCAGTACTACTCGGATTCAGGTCGATTCAGCCACTGCCTTCCAAAAAGCTCAATGTTATAGCATTATTCGTACAGGAAGAGGTACTAGTAAAAAAGAAACAACAATTTCAGGCTAGCCATTGATGGCAATGTTGAATTTGGATAGATAAATGGCATATAAAAGCCAAGCACTTCATCCAAAGAGGATTAGCGACTAATTAGTTTTTGCCTTTTTCTACATATGGGCGCAGTCCAGGCTTTGATGACCTTCAAGTATCCTGGCGAAACTAAATTAATTGAGTAGATATTTTTAGCGCGAGACTCTAAAGAATTTGACTAATTCATACATCTCATGAGAATCGGATTTCATGCTCTCGCTTGCCGCCGCCGCCTGTTCTACCAATGCAGCATTTCTCTGTGTCATATCATCCATCTGCATAATCGCCTTATTCACCTGATCAATACCGGAGGCCTGCTCCTGACCTGCTGCGGAAATCTCAGAGATAATATCGTTGACTCTTTTCACCGCGTTAACGATATCCTCCAGAGTGCTACCAGATTGATCAACAAGCTTCGCACCTTCCTGTACGCGTGTAACACTTTCACTAATGAGAGACTTTATTTCCTTAGCTGCACCGGCACTCCGTTGCGCCAGATTTCTAACTTCGCCGGCAACCACCGCAAATCCTCGCCCCTGGTCTCCCGCGCGAGCAGCCTCCACCGCCGCATTTAGAGCAAGCAAATTGGTCTGGAATGCAATCTCATCAATCACGCCAATGATGTCGGCAATTTTTTTGCTACTGTTGTTTATTTGATCCATCGCAATGACTACATTTGCCACAACCTGGCCACCCTTCTCGGCCTGCTGTCTTGCCTCACTCGCCAGTCGATTTGCCTCGTTGGAGTTTTCTGCATTTTGTCTGACTGTGCCTGTCATTTCTTCCATGCTGGAAGCCGTTTCTTCAATAGACGAAGCCTGAGTTTCCGTTCGCTGACTAAGGTCGGTATTACCGCTGGCAATCTCTTCTGCTGCTCGACTAATGGTATCAGACAAGACGACTATTTTTGTAACGATATCACTCAACCTACTGATAAAGTTATTCACCGAATCCGCAAGGACTTTAAATTCTCCTTCGAAATTATCTGGCATAGTCTTGCTCAAATCGCCCTCTGCTAGTGCTTTCATTACTTCACTGGTCTTTTCCAGGACGTTCGTGACAGTGATTTGAAGCATTTTCTGTTCTGTTATGTCAGACGCATATTTCACAACCTTATATGTCTTTCCATTGGGGTCAAAAATCGGGTTGTAAGACGCTTGAATCCATATTTCTTTATTGCCCTTTCCTAGTCGTTTGTATTCGCCACTGTCGAATTCGCCTCGATTTAGCTTTGCCCAGAAATCCTTATATTCGGGAGTATTCTTAATGCCTTGTTCGGCAAACATGCTGTGGTGCTTTCCCTTTATCTCCCCCAAACTGTAACCCATAACCCCAAGAAAGTTGTCATTTGCCCATATGATGGTACCATCCAGATTGAATTCAATTACCGCCTGCGATTTGCTTATTGCCTCGATTTGACCTTCATAGTCTGCAGTTTTGAGTTTCTGCTCGGTTATGTTTGTTGCATATTTAACCACTTTAAAAGGGTTGCCGTTCAAGTCCAAAATAGGATTGTATGAGGCCTGAATCCATACTTCTTTTCCCCCTTTTCCAAGTCGTTTATACTCTCCTGAGTCAAAATCTCCTCGATTGAGCTTGGCCCAAAATTCCTTGTATTCTCGACTTTCGGCATATTCAGGAGTCGCAAACACACTATGATGCTTGCCTTTGATTTCATCAAGCGTGTAACCAACGGTATTCAGAAAGTTATCATTAGCCGTAATTATCGTCCCATTCATATTGAACTCAATGACCGCCTGTGATTTGCTGATAGCTCCAATCTGGCCTGCATAATCAGCATTACGTATTTTCTGTTCAGTCACATCGGTGGCGAACTTGACAACTTTTATCGGTCTACCCTGGTGATCGAGTATCGGGTTATATGAAGCCTGAATCCATATTTCTTTTCCACCCTTACCAACACGCTTGTACTGTCCAGAGTCGAACTCTCCACGATTCAATTTTTTCCAAAACGCTCTGTATTCCGCGCTTTCAGCGACGCCAGGAGGGGCAAACATGCTGTGATGCTTGCCGCGGATCTCTTCTAATGAATACCCCATGGTATCAAGGAAATTCTTATTAGCATGCAGAATCGTTCCACTGAGATCAAACTCAATCACAGCTTGCACTCTGTTTATAGCATCAATAATTCCTTTGCTATGGTCATCCTGTGTACTGCTAACGGAAACTTGTTCGCTCATATTCTCATCACCGTAAAGTCAAAAGGTTATTGGTATCTTGCACTCATGCGAACCTATTCGACCCTCAGCGACTCTTACTTGATAGAAATAATAAGAATAATTTCCTTCATTCTTGTTTGTGTCACGATTTTTACAATTCAAATCGTAGTGACCGGATATTTGTCGAGATTCGTAGATATCCATACTCAGCAATCGAGATTATTTACCATTTTTCGTCGCAACTTACGCCTAACAAAACACAATATTGCTTTTTTGGTAACACAAGTCTCGTTTTTCGGTTAAGGGTTTAGCCGTATCCGATGTTTCAAGAATTGAGTCAAATGTACTAGCCCATCTATACAAGCACGGAAAATGTGCGATATCTATTTTGGCGAGATCCTATAAGGTCGCCATCCACGGATATATGATGGCATCAGCAATTGAATATTCGCCAGCAAGGAACTCATGGCGTGCCAGCCTTTCATCGAGTATAGAGCAATACTTTGCCATACGCTGTTGGTTGGTATCTTTCATGGACGGACGCAGGAAATTGACCAACATCATTCAACAAGTAGTAGTGCAACTCAGCCATGGTAGGGCATATATTCGCCGCGCCAAACATCAGCCACTTAATTACATCTGCTCGTGATTGCTCTTGGTGTGGTAGTAATTTTCCACTCTTTTCTGCCAGATAGAGTAGAATCGCCGCCGACTCAAACAAGGTCGCCCCTGTCTCGGTGTCGAAGATCGCTGGTGTAGTGCCATTAGGACTAATCTCCGCAAGCACCTGCTCATCCTCCTCGCTGTCAATAAGCTTCTCAACATAAGGAAGATTCATTTGTTTTAAGGCAATGGAGATCTTTCTGATGTTGGGGCTTTCGTTCGGTATTCTGTAGAGAATAATCATCGTTCACCTCCTTTGGTTAATATAAGCGCGAACAGCTATCGGATGCTCACAATACGGTAAATTTGATCCCCGCATTCTTTTCCAAACGTTCCGCTAAACCTTCACCCAAACAACTTGCCGGTGTCCAGAATCCACCGGGAACTTTTTCTACATCGTCGTCCACGGCCAAGCGCACGGCACATTCCGCAATCAAACGACATGTACTTCCATATCCAGGATCACGTTCACCGTCGTATTGCAGTTGGGTGATTACTGACGCGTTATCCGGGTGATGCGCAGAAAACAAAATTCTATACGAACCTTTGTCACGTTTTTGCTTAGACGGACCCTCACCAGGTTTTCGCATCATACGCCGCATAATTGCACGCGTTGGACGCAGCATCGCACCAATCACAAATATATTCATGGAAACAGTTGCCATAAATGCACGCAGCCATCCACGCGGACCAGTTCCAGTCGCCACCCCTTCACCATACTGAAAATCGCGACCGTAGGGAAACCCGGCGAGGGCATTGCTGCGTCGGACGATTTGAGAGTTATACGCAGCGAGTAGATAGGGAGCAGTCCATTTTCCAAGAGATCTATCCCAACGAGGTCCTTTCACGTTGCTAGCCGGTGTATTAACACCCTCTTCTGCAGGAACTAAGGCATTTGGATTCGTTACCATGGCAGGCTTGTCTTTGCTAGACGTGACAATTTCCATATTGTTAAACGCCGAAGCCAAAGTGCCACCGCTAAATTCACCATTGACCACACGTGTGACACGCATCGACACATTGCTGCTGTAAACCCCATGGCGTTCCTTCATCGCCTTTTGCACCATTAGATGACCGATGTCGGAAGGCAGCGCGTCGAAGCCACAGGAGTTTACAATACGAACCCAGCGCTCCTTTGCTGCGGTAGCATGGGCGGCAATCATATCCCGTACAAAGAATATCTCGCCAGTGAGATCGCAATAGTCGGTACCTTCTTCGACACAGGCAGCAACCAGTTCGCTACCTTAAAGTGCATACGGCCCGACAAGTGTGCAAACAACGCGGGTACGCCGCGCCATGTTTTTTAGGCTGGATTTGTCATGTGAATCGGCAATGATGATGGGAACCACATTAGCCTCAAGTCTAAATTGCCGGAGAACCGCCTCAAGCTTCTGTCGATTCCTTCCTGCAATCGCCCAACGCAAGTCTCTATTAACGCCGTAGGTTTCTGCGAGGTATTCAACCACTAATTGGCCGACAAATGCTGATGCCCCCCCCCCCCAGACGATTACGTCAAAATCTCTTGTACTCTTTCCTTGTGTCTTCAATGCAAATCATTCCCTGTTTTTTAAAATCCTACCACTGATACTCCCTGCGCTGGGACAGATTTCGCCCAAAAACCCCAAAATTTTTATATTTAGCTCGGCATTTAAATTGCGTATAATTTCCTGAGTACTATACTTGGTTTTTTCCGAGTCGTATTAACCGCGTTTCGCCATTGATAGAGAGATATGTAATTGTGGTAAGACAAATCAATGAAGATCAATTGATCAATCTTTTCTTTAAACACTCCCAAACATCCTTTGTCCTACTGGATAGGGACTATAACTTCATTAGAGTCAATGAGTCTTATGCCAAATCCTGCGGCAAAGACGTGGATTACTTTCCAGGGAAGAACCATTTCGAAATCTACCCCTCCAATGCCAAGGATATCTTTGACCTGGTAAAACAGACAAAAAAGCCTTTTGCCATCGATGCACGTCCGTTTGTATTCCCGGATGATGATGGACAGAAAATTACCTATTGGGACTGGAATCTGGAACCAGTGCTAGATTCAGCCGGCGAGGTCGATTTTTTTGTCTGGGCGATAAAAGATGTTACCGAGCGTGAACGCGCTCAAAACGACAATGATCGTTTCTTGAATCTTTCACTCAATATGGTTTGCAAAGCCACTTTCGATGGCTATTTTGTTGAGCTATCGCCAGCCTGGCAAAAGGTGCTGGGACACACGGAAGAAGTGCTGAAGTCGAAACCCTTCATAAACTTTGTACACCCCGATGATATAGAAAATACGCTAAAAGAAGCTAGTCGATTGGCTACCCATACAGGCGAAACTGTTAAATTCGAAAATCGCTACTTATGTGCTGACGGTTGCTATCGTTGGCTGTCGTGGAACTCCATAGGCGTTAAAGAGGAAGGTCTAATCTATGCTATCGCACACGACATCACCGACCTCAAGCATACCCAGGAGGCTCTCTATGAGCACCGTAGTAACCTGGAAAAACTTGTAATTGATCGCTCGCAAGATCTCGCCCGCAGCGAACAACGTCTCGCCTATCTGTTGTCTAACAGCCCTGCCGTAATTTATACCTGTGAAGCGAAAGGAAACTATCCAGCTACGTTCATTAGCGAAAATGTTCAGCAGATGTTTGGTTATGACCCGGAGCTATTTACTGAGAATGCAAACTTTTGGGCGGAACATATACACCCAGATGAGGTGCCGCGCGTGTTTAAGGATCTGCAAAACCTATTTACGAATAATCGCCATTCACACGAATATCGTTTCCAGGCCAAAAACGGAAAGTACTTTTGGGTACATGACGAGCTGCGACTGCAAAGAGACGAGAACGGCGAACCCAGAGAAATTATCGGTTATTGGGCCGACATCACTCAGCGCAAGGAAATCGAAACAGCTCTCGAAAACGCGCGACTAGAAGCCGAACAGGCAAATCGAAGCAAATCCGAATTTATTTCGAGTATGAGCCACGAATTGCGTACACCGTTAAATGCTATTATTGGATTTTCTGATCTTCTTTCACTCGAGGACCTGAACGAGGAGTTGCTTGCATGGGTCGATGACATTAAAAGTGGAGGCAAACACTTATTGTCTCTAATAAGCGATATTCTCGATCTATCCGCAATCGAGTCCGGCAATATATCTATTTCAATCGAATCTGTCGATACGCGGCAAATACTGGAAGAGTGTCTGGTTCTCGTATCGCCTAGTGCCGAAAAAAGCAATATATCAATCAAGTTGGCAAACCATTCCACTGTATTGCCCCAGGTGTTAGCCGACCAAACACGTTTTAAACAAATCATTCTCAACCTTCTGTCTAACGCGATCAAATACAATACCAACAATGGGGAGGTAATCATTGAAATATGCGAAGGGAGTAAACAAACCCACCAAATTCGCGTATCCAATACTGGACAGACGATAAAACCAGAACTTCAGGAAAAATTATTCAAGCCATTTGAGCGTCTGGGCGCAGAACTTTCTAATATAGAGGGTACAGGAATTGGCCTTGTGGTATGCAAGCGCCTGATGGAACTAATGAACGGAAAGATTGGATATGAAATAAACGACGATAATTACTCCACATTCTGGATAGAACTTCCAGCAGCGGATAGTAAAATGATATCCAATCATGATTCGGATTCGGATTCGGCTAAGGACTACTTCAAAACGATAAACACCGATGTCTCGAAGAGAATACTCTACATCGAGGACAACAGGTCTAATATCAAACTGGTAAATACCATTCTAAAAAAAGCCAACTTCGAAACACACATTGCGAATGACGGCAATCTTGGTCTTGAAATCGCAATGACTATTGACGGTTTGGATCTGATTCTACTTGATATCCATCTACCAGGATTATCTGGTTACGAAATCGTACAACGACTCAAAGCCAACGAAAAAACGGCTTCAATTCCTGTTATCGCGCTGACCGCCAACGCCACAAAAGATGATATTAGAAAAGGTGTAGACTATGGTTTTGATGGCTATCTCACAAAACCAATAGAGGTGAAGAAACTATTGAAAACAATCAAGGAACACTTGTTGCGCTAAGAACGCGACAAGCAATACCTGTATAAATTGTTTTTTATAGGGATATACACTAGCGAAGGAACCCGCCTATGCTCTGTATGGGCAAAGGACTGTCTGTTCGGCTTACCCAAGCGGCCAGTCCAAATTCGTTGGTCCCCCTGGATTCGAGACCAGGCAAAAATAGTTTCCATTTAAATTCGCCATCCATGTTCTGCGCCTGCGCAGTTTGCCACTCTAATACCGTAAAATCGTGTTTCAGCAGCTTGCCGTCATTCTCGACATTGTTCACGCGTGAATATAAATCGAATCCGAGTAACACAACATGTAACAACGCTTGTGTTTGGTCCTGCGTTTGATGAGGTACAAAATTACCGTGAATCTGAGAATCGGTGATTGATAGCAAAAGATTGCCAACATTCTCATTCACAATACCGGGTAACGAACGAGCGGAGAAGAAACCACGCCACTCTTTACCATTTACGACAAATCCTGGCGTGTACACACTACGTATGAGTCCAAAATGTTTATACTCTGCCTGTCGTTGGCTATAACGCGCCGATGCAAAACGATCACGCCAACCGATATAGTCCCAATAGTCCACATGAAAGGCGATTGGAATAATATCTTTCCAAAGTGTGTTTGACTGTTTTAGCTGGCTAATCCATTTGTCTGCCGGTGGGCAACTGCTACACCCTTCCGAGGTATAGAGTTCGACGAGCATATTTCTGGTTTCTCCGCTTTCCCAGTTTAGCTCACGCGCAAATAGTGAATTACTTGTAAAGAAAAATAAAAAAAAGAAAACTAATCGGCGTGTACTATGCATATGCATTGAACAGCGTCCCTTTCGATGGGTCGTCAGAGGTAAGGTCAAGTGTTCCCTCGCCAGTCTCGGAAAATACAATTTCTTGCGGGGAATTTAGCTGTTGTTTTTCTTCCAGTTGGCGCTGTTCCTGAACCTGTTCCAGGCCTTTATTGAACAGGACCTGAGATGGACTTTCCGAACAACTGGACGATATACCACTCATGAAAAACCTCCAGACACATAGACAGAGATCAATCATCATATCGTCCAAATCTCACGAAATTATCCAGAAATTTCAGGACTTTTTCTGGAAAAATAATCGCCTTGCAAGCACTGTAATATTTCGCTACATAGCTTGTCTAAATCGGGAAACATGGCAAACACGAATGACTTGCCGTAACTAACGCCAAGATTTATCTGTAGAGGTAGCAAATATGAAACGTCGAAATTTACTGCTAGGCGCACTTGCTTTAGGAACCGTGCCATTTATCTCCAGCCGCACCATGAGCAAGGAAATGACGCAGGGAATGTGGCAAAAAACAGAAGACGAATGGCGTCGCGTGTTGACCAGGGAACAATATTATATTTTGCGCGAAGAAGGGACCGAGCGCCCGTTCACCAGCCCTCTCAATGATGAGAAGCGCAAAGGCACTTTTGTATGCGCTGCTTGCGAGTTACCCTTATTCAGCTCAGATATGAAATACGATAGCGGCACCGGCTGGCCAAGCTTTTTCACCACCTTGCCAAATGCCATCGAAACAAAACTCGATTTCAAACTCTTATACCCGCGCACCGAATACCATTGCTCACGTTGTGGCGGTCATCAAGGACATGTATTCAAAGACGGTCCAGAGCCTACTGGTCAGCGTTGGTGTAACAATGGTGTGGCGTTGAAGTTTATACCGGTATAACACTTTAGAAATATTTGTAGTAACCATACAACATTGAGTCACTCACAACCATTCGAAGACACTTGACAATGCGGAGAGTATTTCCTGGTGGTTTGTGGTGACTCAATTACGGTACTTAATCTCCATCCCGATTAAATACGTACCAAAAAAACCTCTCCACTACTCACCAAACCAAACATCGCCACCACAAACAACACCATAAAGCCGACCATTAATACCGCCCCAGTCGGAAGCGCGTAACCAACACTGACTGGGTTACGTTTGAGCTCTTCCCAAGTTGGCACAAAAAAAGGGACGATGGAAAACCCGAGAAAGAAATCAACAATTGGTTTCAAACCAAAACGTAGTACAAAACCACCGATGGCCAATAGTTGCAATTCGAGCAGCATGATATAGATATCAAAGCCAACGGAATTAATGAACAAAGCTAATTCCAGAGTTTCTGGATTTGTAGCGAAAAAAGCTATCACGACGAAACCGAGGATTGAACCAAGCCAACTCTTTTTTCCTGTTCTCATAGCTTACCTATATTGCTCATTACCTATAGACCAAAATGAAGCACATCTAGTCCTATTACCGACAATTATCCAACATCAACATCCATGATCCCGTATCAACCTCATTGAGTGGATCACGTGGTCTATATTTAACACAGATAGGCTTTTTCAGAAAAAAGTAATTGAATTTAACGATGTGTTCGTCTGCCCGTCCGGTATCGAATACTTCTATTTCTCTAATAGATTCCTTTATCAGGCGCGGTGAGTTCAAAGAGTCTCGTTTTCCAGATTCCGCTGCTTGCCGCTGAACTAGATCTCTCGCCTTACTGTAGATTTCCGCAATACTAACTGCTCTACTGCCTTTATCATCACGCTCGGCCTTTGGCTCATTTTGCAGCTCTGAATCATCGACTGCTGGTAGTTCAGTAGCAGCGCGACTTAAGGGCATTTTCTCCTCAATCGGTTCAGCCGGTTCTTCTTTAGCTTTTACTTCTGGTGGGGGATCAGAAACTTCCGCTTCTAGATCAGGACTCGGCGGTGGATTGAGTAACGAAAACTCCAATATCAAACCTTCATCAGCAGAATTGGGGGCCGGTACATCAATATGCAATACCTTGGACACAAACCAAAAGACGGCTGTTTGAACGAGTACTGAGAGAACGAGAGCATACAGAAATTTATTCTGCATCTCTTGTCTGCCCAGCACTATGCCCATGTATGATTCCTTACTCTCCAAAACGATTGCGAAAAGCATGCAGACCAAGCTGTATAGGAAAAGGCTCAGTTACATCTAAACGATAGGACTCTGATCCAGCCAGTGTACACAGTCATTCTGACCACTAAACTTTATAATGATTTCGTCTTAGCTGAGTATTTTGAATAACATATTGATAAGTCACGGGGAGAAAAAACGCACACAAGACGACATTGTCCTTCAAACAAAATGACCTAGTTCCAAAGAGAGGTATTGATACAAGAATATAGAAATGTGAGGACGAAGGCATTTCGACCTTCGTCCTATAATTGATGCAATTCAGGCGAGAATCATGCCTTCGGCCGCATATGCGGGAATAACAACACATCACGTATCGACGGTGAATCAGTAAACAACATCACCAGACGATCGATACCGATACCCTCACCTGCGGTTGGTGGCATACCGTGTTCGAGCGCGGTGACATAGTCTTCATCGAAATGCATGGCTTCGTCATCACCTGCGTCTTTTTCCTCGACCTGTTTGCGGAAGCGTTCGGCCTGGTCTTCGTAGTCATTTAACTCGGAGAAACCATTGGCGATCTCACGGCCACCGACAAAGAATTCAAAGCGATCTGTTACGAATGGATCGCTATCACTACGGCGAGCCAGCGGTGAAACCTCCGCAGGATATGCCGTAATAAACGTCGGTTCCATCAAACGGTGTTCGACGGTCTTTTCAAAGATTTCGGTTAAGACCTTACCCAAACCATATGTCGGCTTCAGTTCAACACCGACACTTTTTGCGACCGCACAACATGTATCATAGTCTTCAAGCTGTTCGGCTTTCACATCCGGATTAAAGTGCAACACCGATTCCTTCATACTCATGCGTGTGAAGGGTTTGTCGAAGTGATAGGTGTCGCCTTGATAATTAATCGTGGTCGTACCCAAAACTGTTTGAGCACATCCGCGCAACATTTCTTCGGTGATATCCATCAAGTCGTGATAGTCGGCATAGGCTTCGTAGAATTCGAGCATGGTGAATTCTGGATTGTGACGCGTGGACAGACCTTCGTTTCGAAAGTTGCGATTGATCTCGAAGACTTTTTCAAAGCCCCCAACCACAAGACGCTTAAGATATAACTCCGGCGCGATACGTAGAAACAAATCCATATCTAACGCATTGTGAAATGTGGTAAACGGACGCGCAGTCGCGCCACCAGGAATCGCCTGCATCATCGGCGTTTCCACTTCGAGGAAACCCTTACCGATCAAAAACTGGCGTATGTAATTCACGATCTGCGAGCGCATCATGAAACGATCACGAGATTCCTGATTCATGATCAGATCGATATAACGCTGACGATACTTGGTTTCCTGGTCGGTGAGGCCGTGGAATTTTTCCGGCAAAGGGCGTATCGATTTGGTCAGCAAACGAATACTGTCGACCATGACCGACAACTCACCAACCTGGGTTTTAAACAGCGTGCCTTCGACTCCGATGATGTCTCCGATGTCCCACTTTTTAAATTTTTCGCCAAAGTCACCTTCGGGCAGGTTTTCGCGTTTGACATAGACCTGGATCTTGCCCGACATGTCCTGGATGTGAGCGAACGCTGCCTTACCCATTAAGCGACGTGTCATCATGCGACCGGCAAGCGCAACGCGGACCTTTTGTTCCGCCAGTGCATCTTTCTCCACCTCGCCGTATTCGGCGTGTAATTCCCCCGCAACCACATTGCGACGAAAATCATTGGGGAAGGCCACGCCTTCGTCGCGCAAGGCCTGCAATTTTCCGCGGCGTTGGGCAATGAGTTCGTGTTCTTCTTCGGCAGTGAGTTCGGTGTTGTCTTCTACTTGCTCGCTCATGATTGTCTATAGTCCACTCTTCAAACTTGCTTCAATAAACTGGTCCAGATCGCCGTCGAGTACGGCCTGGGTGTTACCGGTCTCGACACCGGTGCGTAAATCTTTTATGCGCGATTGATCCAATACATATGAACGGATCTGGCTACCCCAACCGATATCGGACTTGGAGTCTTCAAGATTCTGTTTTTCCGCGTTGCGCTTTTGCATCTCGAACTCGTACAACTTGGCCTTGAGCTGTTTCATGGCGTTGTCTTTGTTCTTGTGCTGAGAGCGATCGTTTTGGCACTGTACCACTATGCCCGTCGGCTCGTGGGTGATACGCACCGCCGAGTCGGTTCGATTAACGTGCTGACCACCCGCGCCGGACGCACGATAGGTATCGATACGCAAATCCGCCGGATTGATTTCTATCTCGATATCGTCATCGACTTCCGGCGAGACAAACACCGATGAAAACGAAGTATGACGGCGATTACCCGAATCAAACGGCGATTTACGCACTAAACGGTGTACACCGGTCTCGGTACGCAGCCAACCAAAGGCATATTCGCCTTCGAAGTAAATCGTCGCACTCTTGATGCCCGCGACTTCCCCCGCTGAACACTCGATCAGTTCGGTCTTGAATCCTTTGTCCTCACCCCAGCGCAGATACATGCGCAACAACATCTCGGCCCAATCCTGTGCCTCGGTACCACCGGAACCGGCCTGAATATCAAGAAAGGCGTTGTTCGGGTCCATCTCGCCAGAGAACATGCGGCGGAATTCTAATTGGGCGATGGCCTTTTCCTGATCGTCGAGGTCGGCGACGATGGAATTGATGGTGTCCTCATCATTCTCGGCAGCGGCCATCTCCACCAGTTCCGCAGCATCAGCTAGCTGCTCACCCATTTTGCGCAACACACCGACGATTTGTTCCAAAGTAGCGCGTTCCCGTCCCAGATTTTGGGCACGCTCGGGGTTATTCCACACATTGGGGTCTTCGAGTTCGCGCGTGACCTCTACCAGGCGCTCGGCCTTGGTTTCATAGTCAAAGATACCCCCTCAGGGACTCGGCACGGCCCTTGAGATCGTCAATTTGGTTGTAGATGGGATTGATTTCCTGCATACACGCTTCTATAGATTGAAAGGCGGCAAATGATACAACAAGTCGCGGTTTTTATGAATGTTAATCGCCAGATCGGCGCTAGAAGTGACGTTTTTTCAGGTGTTCTATGAAACCCTCGCTGGCCGCCTCGATCATATCCAACACCCGCTCAAAACCCTGGCCACCACCATAATAGGGGTCAGGCACTTCCACCTCGTTCAAATGCGGGGCAAATTCCAGAAATAATTGTACTTTTTGTAGATGCTGCGGCGGGCACATACGCTCCAGATTGCGGTAATTTTCGCGGTCCATGGCCAATACGTAGTCGAATTCTTCGAAATCATTTACCGACACCTTGCGTGCACGGATATAGCTCAAATCAAAACCCCGACGACTGGCCGTTTGGCTGGAGCGTGGATCGGGTTTTTCCCCAACATGATAGGCGTGGGTTCCCGCGGAATCGACGCTGATTCGTTTATCTAAACCCTCTTGCCTCACCACATGATCAAAAACCCCATGCGCGGTTGGCGAACGGCATATATTTCCCATGCAGACAAAAAGAACTTTCACCATAGTTGCGACTCCTGCAAAATGAATTCAACTTTAGGGTTTGTCTATATCTAATTTCGGTACATAATAACACAAGGCCTGTCAACGTCCGGTGCGCAACGATGAATCGTCTGCATATAACAACAGATCAGCTACGGAATATGATCGGCCTGCTTGTGCGGTATGAGGGGGTACATTGCAAAGTGGTGGAAGTCGTAGATGAGGGACCTGCTATTGTTCTTGAAGATCTGGAGTTTCACCTGAGCATCCAGGCGGATCAGCACGGTGAGGCCCACAGACGCGTACCCCAGACCTATACCATCGAGGTCTTTTCTCCCGACCAGCTCGAATTCTCCATGGGCTTTCTGAATATCGAACCCGTCGAACAGTAGGCAGCCAACGCCGTTTTCCCCTGAATTAATCCATGGTCTGTTAATTGCTTCGCAATCTCCCGCCTCAAGTGGACAAGCGATTCGCCGATATCAATAGGTGAACGCAAATCTGCGCGACCGGCGAAAAACAAAGCAACATAACGGGATTTCGGGAGTAGACTTTTGAGCACGCAGCATACACATAGCGCCACAGATCAAACACCTTCGCACATGCAAATCACCGATAACGGCAGCATTATTTTGGGATGGCTTGTTATCGTGGTAATGTTGGCCCTGGGTTTCCTAAATATAGTTTCTTATGAGGCTGACACCCGCACTGCTGCCAACACAGTAAGACCTTTGACCAATGAGGTCCAACAGACACAGCCAGTCAGTCAGCCCGTACAGGACAAATCCGATAGACATCTGAGTCCGAGTCCAAATTTAATGTCGACCAGACTTCAGATCTAGGAGCAATGTCTTAAAAACAGGAAAAATAAGAATGAATGTAAAGAATACCGGAATCCCCTATATGGGGATTCTTTTTTTGCTGCTGATTATATCCAGTTGTTCCAAAGCCCCACCAGTCGCGTCCAGCCTGAGTATTAGCGCGCCCAGCCAACAACTCGCTAAACAGTCTCGCCTGCAACTGAATTCAATCGCTGTATTTGTTGATGATGAAGTCAGAGATGTCACCGATCAGACCACTTGGACGGTGTCAGACCAGACTGTGGCCAAAATAGAAAACGGCACGGTTTCCGGCCTCACCGTAGGTCAGGTAAGTGTCACTGCTTCATATGGTGAGAGAACCACGACATATCCACTCACCGTGGTCGATACGACGTTGAGTATTGGTCGAGTCGAACCTGAGAATGTCAAACTGCCCCTTGGGTATACGCAACAGTTTCAAGCCATGGTGTTTTTCCAGGATAACAGTCGCCAGGACTATAGCCGCTTTGTGGAGTGGCAAACGTTAGACAGCAGCATTATTCAAATTGATCCAAACACGGGGCTGGTAAAAGCGTTATCGCCCGGCACAACCGCTGTTATCGCCACAAATGGCGCGGCAATTTTTTCCACTTTGATAGAAGTCACAGAAGCCAGTCTGGATAAATTGATCATTGAAAATGACGTCAGTGTCTTACCTAAGAATCTCACGGTGAAGGCCCGCACGACAGGTCTCTTTTCCGATGGCAGCAAACGCGATATCAGCGCAGACACTACCTGGTCAAGTAATAACAATGTTGTAGTCTTTATGGAAACAGACGGTACCGCCAAGACTGTTACGCCTGGCAAGGCTACAATTACCGCAAAAAGCGGTGCAGTCAGTACCTCTACCGAAATTCAGGTAACGGATGTAACTTTGCAAAGCCTGGAAATCGAGCCGGAGATTATCAATATCGCTGCGGGTTTCAGAAAAGATTTTAGCGTGTTTGGAATATTTAGCGATGCAAGCAGGCGAGATATTACCGACCAGATAATTTGGCAAACGGATAACGACAGCATTGCCAGAGTGGATGGACTTTACCGCAGAGGGGAATTGCTCGCACTGTCTACGGGGAGCGCGGAAATTACTGCGAGGTTCCGCAATAAAACGCAAAGCACCAACGTCATAGTCAATGACGCCACCTTGCTTGCGGTCCAGGTTACCCCGATGCATTTAAGGCAGATAGCCGCAGGTTCACGTATTCCGCTGCGCGCCACGGGTGTGTTTAGCGATGGTAGTCAACTGGACATTTCAAAGTCAGCTACCTGGATTTCTAAAAACGCTTATAGCGCGACAATAGAAAATGGCCCCAATAGCGGGCGTCTTTCGGCCGTGAGAAAAGGCCCCAACGAAGTTCTTGCCGCATTACAAAATAGGCTGGGGAAATCTACCTTTTTCGTCACTGATGCCGCCTTACTTTCTCTTTCGATTACGCCCAGCTCACTTACTCTGGCAAATGGTTCTCGACAACCGTTCCGGGCCACAGGCCGCTATACCGATGGCAGTTTGCTCGATTTGACGAATGAAGTCAGTTGGTCAAGTGATCACACCAACATTGCCACTGTTTCAAATAGCCTACGAGATAACGGCATGGTATCCGCGATTGCCACTGGCAACACATCTGTACGTGCCGAATTTGATGGTCTAAAGGCGAACGCCAGTATCGAGGTTACCGCAGCGACTATCGACTCTTTTTTTATTGAGCCGCAAAACGTCTTATTGTCTACCGGACAAATCGAACGACTGCGTCTCATTGCTCGATATAGCGACGGAACACAGTTAGATGTGACTCAAAACGCCACCTGGAAGAGTGATACATCAACTATTGCCAGCGTTAACGACCACGACAAGAATTTAAAAGGCCAGGTAGGCGCATATGCGGAAGGAAGCACCAATGTGTCGGCGACAATGGGCGAGCGTAGCGCAAGTACGGAAGTCACCGTCACAACTGCCGTGCTGGAACATATTGAAGTGAGCATGGAAACGACTCACCTAGAGGGAAATGTAATTACACCCGCGCAAGCAATTGGCATATTTGACAACGGAGAAAGTCGCGACATAAGTCGCAACGTGACCTGGTCATCCAGCGATCACGATGTGGTCGAAGTTTCAAACCAACCAGACCTCATCGGCCAAGTCATTAGCCGCAGTGTTGGCGCAGCAACAATCGTCGCCAGTAGCGGAGTCATATATGGTAGCCTGGATGTCCTTGTGCGCCCCTCATTGCTATTAGATATCACGATAGAAGTAGCGAGTCAGAACCTGGCGCAAGGATACTCTCAGCAATTGGCAGTTACAGCACACTACTTCGATGGAAAAACCCGCGATATTACCCATTTAGTCAATTGGTCCAGTTCTGATACCCGTGTCATTAGCTTGAACGACAGTATTAAAAAGCGAGGCCAGATTACGGCGCTTTCAGAGGGAACATCAACCATCTACGCGACCTACGCCGGCTATCGCGCCAGTACCGACATCACCGTAAGTAGCGCCGTATTGCAGTCTATTTCGCTTTCAACTGAATCGATTACCTTGCCCGGCGGTGCACAACAACAGCTACTGCTTACCGGCCATTTCAGTGACGCTTCAACACTGGACCTGACAACACAGGCCACCTGGGAAAGCAGTAGTGCCAACGTCGTCGTCAACAGACTTGCCAGGCCGGGCATGATCAAGGCGATACAAGCCGGAAACGCCAGTGTGAGCGCAACGCTAAAAGGTTTATCCGTTGCGGCAGATATCACCGTTAGCAACGCCACGCTCACCAGCATTGAACTAAGCGCTGGTACAGACACACTCAAGCATGGAACTGAGATGGCAATGGTTGCTACAGCGACCTATTCCGATGCCAGTACACGCAATGTCACTAAGGAAGTCACCTGGCAATCAGACAAACCTCGCCTTGCCCTGGTTAGTAATACCAACGCAAACAAAGGTCTTCTTCAGGCAATTGGGGATAGCAATGACAGTGTCACAGTAACAGCGTCGCTCTTGGGTAAGAGTGCAAGCCTGCCGATTACACTGGTATATGATCCAACACAAATTACTGCATTCAATCTGTTAATGGAACCGCGAGTCATGCTCGACAGCAGCGGAGAAACATCCAACATAGTCGTTCAATTGCTCAATTCTGATGGCTCCTCACTTGCTAACGCGGCCACGTCCCTCCAACTCGAAATGGACAGTGCTCCCTACCTTAGTTTCAGCGGTCCATCAAACTCGAATGGATTTGTCGTCTTTCCACCATACGTAAATTCAACCGCGGGTAGATATTTGTTTACCATCACAGAAACCAACACCAACCTCACAGCAAATGCCTCGCTAACTATTGTTTCCAGTTTCGCCGAGCTAATTGACATCGCGGGTCGAATGAAACTTGTCGGCGACAACCAGACAGCTCAAAGCGGTACGCGATTCGTATTGACTCTCAAGAATTATTCACAACGCGAATTCGGGTTGACCTCATTCGAACTACGCAATGGTGAAACACAAATCTGGTTTACCGAAGATGCGGAAACACTCAACAACAATATTCTGGGAGCGGAAGAAACACTAACGGTTACTTACGCATTGGATGCGCCGGTCGCCGGTCCTTTTGACTTCAACGTCGTATTTACTTTAAATACGACGGAGAGCGGCGAATTCACAATGAGTCGAGCGCTAACCATACCTACACCATAAATAAGGTTTATTTATCTATACACCACAAAAAAATTTTTATTTTGGTCACCTATATAACTGACTTATCATGTCAACATTAGTAATTAACTAAATACCAAAACAAGGGGGTACTATGGCAATCGAAGTCAATGGAAAAACCGTCGAAACCACCGATAGCGGCTTTCTGGTGAATCAGGAAGACTGGAACGAGGATGTCGCAACGGTCATTGCGGCTGAGGAAGAAATCACACTCACCGAAAAACATTGGGATCTGATGAATTATCTGCGCGAAGAATTCTTCGACAACAACGGTAATCAGCCCAATACCCGCAATATTTTGAAGGCGATGCAGAAGAAATGGGACGATAAGAACCTAGACTCTAAGTCGCTATATACCCTGTTTCCCGGCGACCCTTCCAAGCAGGCGGGCCGTATCGCCGGTTTGCCCGAGAGTCGACGCAAGGGCGGCTACTAATCCGAATCTCGAAAAAAAAGCGGACTTCGGTCCGCCTTTTTTTATGCCGCAGTTATCACCTTTTTCCCACCCATATACGGGTGTAATGCTTCAGGAATTTCGATACTACCGTCCGCCTGTTGATAGTTCTCCATAATCGCCACCAGCGTCCTGCCCACCGCCAGGCCAGAACCATTTAGTGTATGCACCAATTCCGGCTTGCCGGTTTCCGGATTGCGCCAACGCGCCAACATCCGTCGCGCCTGAAAGTCTTCAAAATTGCTACACGAGGAAATCTCACGATAGGTGTTTTGCGCGGGCAGCCAGACTTCCAGGTCATAGGTCTTGGCAGAAGCAAATCCCATATCGCCGGTGCACAAGGCCATGACCCGATAAGGCAGATTGAGTTTCTGTAATATGGTTTCAGCGTGACCGGTCAATGCTTCCAGCGCATCGTAGGAATCCTGCGGACGAACGATTTGCACCAGTTCAACTTTTTCGAATTGATGCTGGCGTATCATGCCGCGGGTATCACGCCCGTAGGAACCTGCCTCGCTACGAAAACACGGCGTATGGGCGACAAACTTCACCGGCATTTTGTCCGCTTCGACAATCTCACCGCGCACGATATTGGTCACAGGTACTTCTGCCGTAGGAATCAAATAAAACTGGTTCGACGCATCCTCCGGCATGCGAATCGCGAACAGGTCTTCTTCGAATTTGGGTAGCTGACCGGTGCCACGCAAGCTGTCCGCGTTCACCAGATAGGGTACATACGTTTCAGTGTAGCCATGTTGTTCGCTATGGGTGTCGAGCATGAATTGAATCAAGGCGCGATGCATCCGCGCCAGATCGCCACGCAGATTGGTAAAGCGCGCACCGCTGATTTTTACTGCGGTTTCGAAATCCATCTGACCAACCGCCTCGCCGAGGTCCACATGATCTTTGACTTCGAAGGCGTATTGCTTCGGCTCACCCCAACGACGGACCTCGACATTCTGTTTTTCATCTTTTCCAGCAGGCACCGAGCTATGCGGAATATTAGGCACGCCTGCAAGAATGTCTTCCAGCTGTTGCTGGATCTCGCTCAGGCGCTGTTCCGATTCTTTTAAACTGTCGCCGAGTCCCGCGACCTCATCCAGCAGCGGTTGTATATCTTCACCCGCTGCCTTGGCCTTGCCAATACTCTTGGACTTGGCGTTACGCTCGGCCTGTAATTCCTGGGTCTTTACCTGTACCGATTTGCGCTCGTTTTCCAGGGCCTCAATGGCGCCGGTGTCGAGGACAAATCCGCGACGCGCCAATTGCGCTGCGGTGTTTTCAAGATCATTGCGTATGCGATGAGGATCTAACATTCTTTATTTCCCGTTTACTACAGATGTTGTCATTAGAACTGACGTGCAAGCAGAATTCCTGCCCAGGTGGCGACTAAACACAAGGACACACTCAACACGACATTGAGCATGGCCTTGCCCGCCTCGCCTTGCGTCAACAGATTCATGGTCTCCAGCGAAAAACTGGAAAACGTGGTAAACGCGCCGAGAAAACCCACCACCAGAAAGGCGCGCCATTCCGGCGAGGCGTCGATACGTTCTACCAGAAAAACAAATAACACACCGATGAGCAAGGAGCCCAATACATTGGCCGTGAGCGTTCCGTAGGGAAAGCCCCGCCCCAACACGCTGTGCACACCCTGACTGACGCCATAACGTCCCATTGCTCCGAGCGCGCCGCCTGCGGCTATTGCCAGTAGATGATTCAAACCATCCGCCTTCGTCTTTCGTCCTGGTCGGGCATCATACTAAAGTTGTCGTCTGATCTCTATGCTCGGGACTTGGCGTCGAGCTCACGCAGCCACTGCAGACGCTGGCGTATCTTGCTCTCCAGGCCACGATCGACCGGGTCATAGTAATGACGATGAGGCATATCATCCGGGAAATAGTGTTCACCGGCGGCGTAGGCATCGGGCTCATCATGGGCGTAACGATAGGCCTTGCCGTAGCCGAGTTCCTTCATCAAGCGCGTCGGCGCATTACGTAGATGCACCGGCACTTCGTGAGAACCATGCGTTTTGATATCCGCCATAGCGGCATTGTATGCCTTATACACCGCGTTACTCTTGGGCACCGAGGCGAGGTATAACACCGCCTGGGCGAGGGCCAACTCCCCTTCCGGGCTGCCGAGACGCTCCATCGCATCCCAGGCATTCATCGCCACTTCCAGTCCGCGCGGGTCGGCATTGCCGATGTCCTCGCTGGCCATGCGCACTACGCGTCGCGCGATATAAAGTGGATCGACACCACCATCGATCATGCGACACATCCAGTACAATGCTGCATCCGGATCAGAACCACGCACCGATTTATGTAGTGCAGAGATCTGGTCGTAAAAGGCCTCACCACCTTTGTCGAAACGACGGACGCCGCCGGCAAGGACTTCCGATAACAAATCTGGCGTGACTTCCATGCTGCCTTGCTCATTGACCTCTGCGAGGTCCGAGAGTATTTCCAGGAAGTTGAGACAACGCCGCGCATCGCCGTCAACGGCTTGTGCGAGTTCGTTGCGTAGTGGTTCGGAAAAATCCAACATCATTCCCGCCAAACCTTTTTCACTATCGCTCAAAGCACGGTCGATAATCTCGCGCACCTCTTCGTGACCGAGCGATTTCAATACGTAAACGCGCGCTCGCGACAACAAGGCATTGTTGAGTTCGAAGGATGGATTCTCTGTGGTCGCACCGATAAAAACAATCGTGCCGTCTTCGACAAACGGCAGAAAGGCATCCTGCTGCGACTTGTTAAAACGATGCACCTCGTCGACGAACAAGACCGTGCCCTTACCGCTGGCCTTGTGGTAATCGTGTGCCTGGTCAATCGCGGCGCGGATATCTTTCACCCCGGACAACACGGCGGACAGGGTGAGAAACTGCGCGTCTGCTGCTTGCGCGATCATCCGCGCCAGGGTCGTCTTACCTGTGCCCGGTGGCCCCCACAACACCATCGAGTGGATATGTCCTGCCTCTACCGCACGACGTAAAGGCTTGCCCTCGGCAAGTATGTGTCTTTGCCCGTAAAAGGTATCCAAAGACGTCGGACGCATGCGGTCGGCAAGCGGACGATAACTGTCCTGGTGAGCGGTGAGAAGATCGGATTGTTTCACTATTCTGTTTTGATCACATTGTTTTCGCGTGGCGTATTATGCCATATGGGTGTCCACTTCGGTGCGGATACTCGCTTGTAGCGACATCCTCCGTTTCGAACATAGCCGTTGTTCAAAAGTAAAAGAAAGTAACAAAAAACCAAGTACCGCTACCTCGCTTCGTTTCGTAACGTAAACCAAGGTAAACAATCATACACGTTTTCGCCCTATCTCTATGTTTTGCCGTAGATAAAAGTTTTTCTACTGATTTCACCGCGTAAAACAATCCCGCCAAAAGACGACTACTCAGTTTGCAGATCACGAAAAAGAGGATTATGAGCATGCAACCCAACAGGCAATCCGGTTTCTCCTTGATAGAACTGGCTGTGGTACTCGTCATTATCGGTATCATTTTAGGCGCAATACTCAAGGGGCAGGATCTCATCAACAGTTCCAAGGTAAAAAAAGTACAAAGTGATATGAGCTCCATCGAGACCATGTTGTGGTCTTACTACGATAGAAAGGGACGCTGGCCAGGAGATTGCGATATCGACGGTCTGGTTGGATTCCAACCGGTTAATGCGGTATCGCCCGCAGCCGCGCTGGATAATTCCGCGACCGACCCGTCGACTATTTCCTGCGACGCGGCGACGCCCGCAGAAGACCAGAATACCGCTTTTGCCGACCTACGTGCCGCCAAGCTGGCACCGACAAGCACCGTCAACGCGCAACTCGCGTCGCATATGGCCAACGGCGTATTTAATATTGGTTATGCCGATGATACGACTAACGGCCTACAGGCCAACGTGATCGTTGCCTACGATGTCCCTGCCTGGATGGCCAAGATGATGGACGTTTCCACCGATGGCCAGGAAGACGGCGCAACCGGCAGGATCCGTCGCTGGGACTCTGGGGTCAACGGCGGCACTTGGCCAACAACGGCACTCGATGAATCGTCTGTTGCGGTCGCCTACTATTACGACAAAATCCTTCCATAGACGGGGGCGAGTCTCCGGGAACGTTTCCCGGAGACTCATCTAGGCTAGCAAAAAATGTTTGCGTCACTACACCTACGAACCCTGCTCCTGAGCCGACCTCATGACGAGGAATTTCAAGGCGAAGACACGCAATACCGCTACGCACTTTTCGCGGGGCGCCGTCTTGTGTCCAACGGAAAAGCGCCATTTAATGCCTTGAGGGACTTGAAATTCGATGAAATCCGTATCGCATTCGAGTCTCCTCAACAAAGCTATTTCGACGTGTTTAACACGCGAAAAGGAAATAAAAAATCCGAAAACGTTTTTGTACGGAAAGCGGTCGAACAAGAATCCGTCTTCGATGAAAAATTTGAGTTCAGGACCAAACTGATCTCCAGCAACAACTTAGAGAATACTGTCGCAGTCGTTGCATTTGACGTGCACGACATAGGCGCGCTATTGGAAAACACCTTATATGAGCAATATTCACACGGCTTGTTTGCACCTAGGGAATCCGCAATCGCCGCATTGGTTTCCCGTGGCACTGACGAACCCGTAATTGCGTGTTGGTCTGATGACACAACCGTAATAGGAATTGTCGTGCGTAACGGAAACATTTATTCACGAAAGATTCGAACTACTGGTAACGACGCATTCGATGCTGGATTCGACGGCATTGAAGACATCAACTCAATAAATGAGTTAATGCAGATGACTGAAAGCCTGCGCACGGACGGAAAGCGACTTTTCAACGACGACGATCTCCCGATAATCTGGCTAGGTAAAACTGTTGAAACATTGGCCAACGCTGTCAACCAGGATGAATCCGAAAACTACGCAGAGTATCTAAGCCGCGACGAAAGACTGAAAACAGACATCGTCCACAAACTAAACCTTGGCATTCACTCCAGCATCGAGGAAATATTCGTCTGGCCGGAACTATACGGCCTGATATTCTGCAAACCGCACCACGACTTCTCCCCAGTCGATTACAAACACGTCGCCATTGCCCATCGAATGGCGAGGCCGCTTTTCAATTCCAGTGTTGCGCTAGCCTCAGTTTTTGTTCTGTTTGGCAGTCTGATAAACCTCTATGCGAATAGCGTGACGTCCGACGTAGATGCTAAGACAGCAACTGTCGCTGCCAACTTAAAACAGGTGCAGCAAGCATGGCCGACGACTATCGCCGAAAATAACATCAAGACACGTCTCAAGGAAGAACGAGAACGGTTGGACGAGCTCAGACTTGATAACTTTGTCTCGTGGATTTCGTCGCAAACGCCGAACGGAATCGCGATTACCAAACTCAAGATATCACCCAAGCACAAATCCAAAACACGAAATACGAAGGCAAAAACGCCCAAAATACCGGGCCAGTATGTCGTCAATCTTGTTGCGGTTAGCGAGGGTGACTACGAGCGCGCACACAAAGCATTTGTCCGTTTTGTCAGCCAATTGAACAAGCGAACGAAACTCGAAAGTCCACTAATGTCATTCGAACCCATGGAAACCACCAGTGGCAAAGCCACATTTACGACCGACCTGGACGTGAATGCAAGAGAATTTATCGGCGGATGAGGTAATATCCTATGGCCAAGAAAATAGGCGACTTGTTAAAAGACGAAGGGATCATCGATGATGATATGGTCAATTATGCACTGCAGGTACAAAAGGCCACCAAGGAGAGACTCGGCGACACCCTGCTCAAATTGAATTTCGTCACCGACTCGGAGATAGCTGTCATCCTCGCCAAACAGGCAAATATGGCCTATGAACCGCTCGCGCGCGTGATACCTAACAAACTGGCGCTCAGCCAAATACCGTATAACTTTTCGCAAAAACACGAGATTCTTCCCGTCGCGATCAAAGAGAATCGCCTTCAGTTAGTCATTACGGATCCGTTTGATACCAAAGGACTGGACCAGATCTCCCGATTTACCAGTATGAAATACGATCTACATGTAGGGCCAAGAGGCAAAACCTTGCGTCAAATTGAACAGCTTTACTATTTGGCCGAGCATCCGCTGGACAAGGATATGGATGAAATCGTGAAAACCGTCCAGGCGGGAAAACCATTCAAGGCCGAGAAAGTCGTCGACATTATTATTCACACTGCGATCGAAGTCGGCGCATCCGACCTTCACGTAACGGCCACTGGTTTCGCCACACTCGTTTCCTACCGTATCGATGGCGTTTTGAAACTGGTCTATACACTTCCGCCGCAGATGCACGCACGTATTGTCTCGACGTTTAAGGTCGAATCACAAATGGATATTGCCGAACTCAATCGCCCACAGGACGGACGCATGAGCTTCGAGTTCTTGCAACAGTCCTACGATATGCGTGTGTCCTGTTTACCGACATCCAAAGGCGAAAATCTCGTACTGCGTATCCTCGCTGGCGGCCAGGATATACTCTCGCTTGACGATATAGGCTACCTACCTGAACAGCTTGAGGTCATTAGCCAGGCATTGAAGAACCCGTATGGCATGGTCCTGGCGACCGGCCCTACCGGTTCGGGCAAATCCACCAGCCTTTATGGTGCGCTACGACGCGTTAACGCCATGCAGAAAAACGTGATGACGGTCGAAGACCCGGTCGAGTTTCAAATGCCCTTGATAAGACAGGTAGCGGTCAACGTTAAGGCAGGGATCACGTTTTCGTCTGCCATACGCAGCTTCCTGCGCCAGGACCCGGACGTAGTCATGGTCGGCGAGATACGCGACGAAGAGACCGCAATTCTCGGTGTGCGTGCGGCGCAGACCGGTCACCTGGTCCTGTCGACACTACATACCAATGATGCTGTTGGTGCCATCGCGCGCCTGCGTGACTTGAGCGTCGGTAACTTTATGTTGGCATCAACGCTTAGCTGTGTTTTGGCACAACGACTGTTGCGCAAGCTGTGTGATCATTGCAAAGAGAGTACGCGCGTAGCCATCGGCGACAAAAATTATCCGGAACATATGCACGGTAAAACCGTGTATCAACACAAAGGCTGTGACCATTGCCACGGAACCGGATTCCTGGGCCGCACCGCTGTGTGCGAAGTATTGAGTATAGATGATCCGATAAAAGACATGATAGATCGCGATGCCTCCGCACTTGAGATCAAGGAACACGCCCTAAAAAACGGTATGATCTCACTGCGACAGGCAGCCTTTAAACTTGTGGAGCAAGGTATAACCGACTTGTTCGAAATCGACCGTGTAGTCAAGGATGAAAAACGGGGCACGGCAAGCAAACAACGTATAGCGGCCTAGTAAATGTCTTTTTTTGTCTACACTACTATAGATGATCAAGGCCACAACAATCGGAGTGGCGAATATTTCAGTAGCCACGACGAATTCTTTAGCGAAATAGAAAAACGAAACCTCGAAATTCTAAACTATTTTGAGGTTCCCTCTCCGCTGTTACCAATTGTTGACCTGGTGAATCCCAAGCTCAAGGCCCAGGAAGTTGTTGAGCTGTGCAACTATCTTTCCCTGTATGTGGGTAGCGGTCTTGAGATTCAAGCGGCGCTACAGGACATGGCAGACAATGCCAAACGCGCCGTTTTCCGCAATGTCATGATCAAGATAAAAAATTATCTTCTGAGCGGCTATTTGATTTCCGAGGCCATGCGTAAAACCGGTGTGATACCAGATATGGTCTGTTCCCTGGCAAAAATCGGCGAGGACAGCGGGAATCTGGAAAATACGCTCAAGGACGCGGCCAATTATATTGAGCGCACTGAAGCGATAAAGTCATCAACCAAGCGTGCCATGATTTATCCCGGCATTACCCTAGTGGCGATGATAGGCGGTTTTATTTTCTGGACCGCGTTTGTCGTGCCAAAAATTGTTGAATTGTTCTATACCATGAATGTGGAGTTGCCGACCGCTACAGTCATACTCATACATCTATCGGAGTTTATGGCCAGTAATTGGGCAATCGTCTTTGTAGCATTTCTTCTCTTACCTGTTGCGATTACGCTTGCGCGAAAAAACGACGAATTTCGATACTACACCGATGCGGGCATCTGGAAAATGCCTGTCTTTGGTGAATTGATTCGGGGTTCGCAATTGGCCTTCTACTTTCAATATCTAGCGCTTATGTATAGCACCGGCATTCCCATCACCAAGGCATTTGATACGGTAACCGACTCGCTAAACAACGCCTATTTTCAGCACGCCGTCAAGGATATTACCGAGAGCATAAAGTCGGGATCATCGTTGCTAAACAGCTTTATTGAGACCGGGGCTTTTGATCCGCTTGTAAACCGGATGATGGGAATAGGCGAACAGACGGGATCGCTGGACAAACAGCTGACAAAGATTTCCGATATATATTTTCAGCGGGTACAGGAGCTCGTAGACGGCATTAGCAAGCTGATTGAACCGGTGATCATGATCGTGGTAGCAACAGGTTTTGCCTTTTTTGCAATTGCATTACTGGGCCCGTTGTACGAACTAATGGCAACCATGGGGACCTAGAATGAAACTCCTGCGATACCCTTTTGAAAAACACACCTTCAGATATGGTGCCTATACAGCAGCTCTTCTTTTCATCAGCACCCTGTTTTTGCTTTCGTCCAATTATAGACTCGATTTGGCAACCGCCGGACTGCAGTCTGTCGAGGCCGATCTAAGTCTGCTATCGCGCATGAATCGAGACTTGAAAGAATACCAGGTGATTTCCGGAAAGTATCCGTACCCTTCCGATAGCCAAATTACGTTCAATCCTCTCGACTACAAGGCGCTACTGACAGGAAAGAAAGTCGTCGGCATGAACAGCTATCTCAGGAAACTCTATCGTGATACGGAATACTTTTACCTGCAGGATTTTCTGCTCGCGGAAGATTCAGGCGATAGTAAACAAAAAAGCGTCTACATCAGCATTTCGGGACACAAAAATGTCTTCGCGGAGGATAGAAAATAATGAATAACGTCAGGCCGTATATTCCGTTGATTACAATAATTTTTTCAATATATTTCGCTGTCACTGCAGCGCAATTGTACAGAGACTCTCTCGCCGATCATAAACCAATCCAAGCAGTCAGTCTCGACCTCCCCATAGTACCAGAAGTGAAAGCTCTCAGCGCTGCACGGTATGATGTGCGCATAAAGGCGTTTCTTCCGGATCATCGCGAAACTGAAAATACTTTTACCCAAAATGTAAAACAAGGTAACGAACTACCAAACTCTACCAAGCTTACTGATGCGGATTCCGATACATATCAGGTAAATGCAATTCTAATAGAACAAAGCGACAAAAAGGCGATGATAAACGGCAAGATCGTCTCGGTAGGCGACCGCGTAGGCGGATACCAAGTTAGACTGATCGAGAGCGACTATGTTTCCTTAGCTGGGCCTCGTGGAAGTCGAAAATTACGACTGGATTAGAACAGTGAGGATGAAAATGAAAAGTACGGTTTTACGGACAGTATGCCTGTTGGCCGTAGTCAGCTCATTCGGTTGCGCTGGCCTGTCTGGAGCTTCGAAACAGACGATGAAAGATATCGTCACCGTAAAACCTGAGCCCCTCGTTGAAAGCTTGTTCGATTCAAAAACCAAAGACGATAATTCGCAAACTAGTGGCATGGTCTATCAAAACCGCATGCCACTGGTGTCGATGCGCAACGAGCTACCACAGTCTGTTGCAGAGGGTCGATACTCGCTTAAGGTTAAAAATCTCTCCATACACGACACCCTTAACCTTTTCGCTACCACATACAATATAAACGTATACGCCGCGCCAGAGGTTACCGGTACGGTCAACGTTAGCTTCAAGGATTTGCCGCTCGACAGTGCCATGAACCTGATCCTCGGTTCACTTGGCTACTACTGGGAATGGTCGGACAATCTGGTTCATGTAAAGAAATACAAAACGATCACTGTCGAACTGGACTATCTACGACTTACTCGCGGAGGCACTGGTTCGAGCTCGAGTTCGATCTCGTCCTCCGGTGGAAACAGCGGTGGCGGCGGCACGACCTCGACGCAGCTTACGCAAAAGGATAGTGTTGCATTCTGGGACGAATTGGAAGTTCAACTTAAGGCCATGCTGGGCGCAAGTGGAACCTTAG
Source organism: Gammaproteobacteria bacterium (assembly GCA_029881255.1). Lineage (NCBI taxonomy): Bacteria > Pseudomonadati > Pseudomonadota > Gammaproteobacteria > Gammaproteobacteria bacterium. The sequence continues at coordinate 435,468 of JAOUMY010000002.1, forward strand.
CGATTAGCAAGGTTTCCGGCACGGTACAGATTACCGACGAGTTTAGCCGCGTAAAACAAATCGAGCAATTTTTAAAACACCTGAAAAACGGATTACACAAGCAGGTCGAAATCGAAGTCCGTATCGTAGAGGTCTCATTACGTGACGATATGTCGATGGGTATTAATTGGGAGAACATATCACTCAAAGGTGTAACCGGCGCGCTTTCTAACATCGTTACTCAAGCGAACGGTGGCTTGAACCTTCGCTCCTCTACAATTGATCTTCAATATGGTGCTTCGAACTTTACCGCGGTCATGTCGGCGCTCAGTGAGCAAGGAAAGATCAACGTAGTTTCACAGCCACGAATTCGTGCCATGAACAATCAAACAGCGCTTATTAAGGTGGGTACTGATCGTACTTTTTTCTCCCAGGAAGTCACAAGACAACAAGGCACAAACGGCGTGACCGACATCATAATCACTGAAATTCCAACCACGGTGACCGAAGGAGTGGTTTTATCTCTAACTCCACAAATTTCCAATGACCAGTGGGTATTAATGGACATCTCGCCGGTAATTACACGCGTGACCGACACCGTGGTTTCAACTCAAGGCAGTATCGCGCCGGTTTTGGATATCAAACAGACCTCCACTCTGGTCAGAGCAAGACATGGAGAGATGGTGATGCTGGGCGGCTTAATCCAGGATCAAAACGTCGAGACCTTGCGTGGAATACCGTTTCTAAACAAAGTGCCGCTTTTGGGTCGTCTATTCGGTGGTACGTATAAAACGAAAGTTAGAAAAGAGCTTGTTATTTTTTTAGTACCTAAAATCGTTGGTTGACATTATGCACGCGATCAACAACAAACCCTGGTATGACGAATTAGGTTTTTCGGAATCTCCGTTTAGCATCACCCCAGACACAAGCTTCTTCTTTGCAAACGATGGGCATGTAGAGGCACTTTCAACCATGTTTTTCGCAGCAACAGCGGGAGGCTTGTGTGTTATCAGCGGGGAAGTCGGCCTGGGTAAGACATTACTGTGTCGCAGCTTGCTCAACAAACTGGACTCTACCTTCAACGCTGCCTATATCTTTAATCCGATGCAGGACCCGCTGAGTTTACTTAAGACCATCTACTATGATTTTACGGGAAGTGGCGCCAAAGGCGAAAATATCAGTGAAGTCTACAATGAGTTGAATGAATATCTTCTAGATATAGCGCGCGCGGGGACACGGGCAGTACTCATTATCGACGAGGCGCAACTATTGTCCGAAGAGGCCTTGCAAACCGTTAGGCTAGTGACCAATCTGGAGACTGAGAAGAAAAAGTTACTTTCACTGATCTTGGTTGGACAACCTGAGCTATGCGAAATTCTGGCTAGCAAGGCTATGCGCCCGCTTCAGCAACGCGTTTCTTACCGCTACCAGCTTCGGCCACTCACCATGAGCCAAAGTTTTCGCTACATCGAACACCGCTTCGCCAAGGCTAGTGTTGAGAGCGGCCTATGGATGACGAACGCAGCAAAACTCGCGGCACACAAGTGTAGCGGTGGTGTTCCGCGCAGACTCAACCAGGTTTGTGAACGAGCGATACTGTCGGCCTACGTAGCTAAAAAGTCTTCGATTGATGTGTATGCTGTTTATCAATCGGCGCGCGAAATTCTGGCAAAGGGGTAGCCGACGATGAGTATAATTCACAATGCATTGAGAGAGCTGGAACAGGACGACAAAAGAAATACTGGTCCTAGCACCGTTGAAAAGAATGGAAAGCTGCCACCGAGAATTGTCTTCGTCAATGAAAGCATCGAACTCCAGAAAAAGCGCTCGATGAAACCGTTGTGGCTATTCGTAATCGGTGCAGTTCTCGCCGGGAATTATGCCTGGTATATCTATCAGAGCGAACCCGTACTTCCACCCCTATTAGCACAAAAACAGCCGACGGTAATTGACGAGAATGCATCTATGCCGGAACCAGCGTTGTCTAAAGAGGTCATCGCTACCGAAAGTGTCGAAGAAGAACAGCCTCTCTCACTGCTACCGATGGGAAAGTTAAACCGGGGAATGCAAACGTATAACAAGCAAGGGATAGAGGCCGCGCTGCCGGTTTGGATACAAGAATTTATAGCTCTACCCGACAATACGCCCGTCCTGGTTGTCATGGCCAGCACCTATCAATCGCATGCCTCCAGAACGGTAGACAAGCTTAAAAAAATCCACAACGACGTATATGTTGTGCCCGGAACCTTTCGTGGAAAATCGATCTACTACACAATAATAAACGCCCACCCCGAAACTACTCTAATCGACGACGTTCAATCGAAGATACCGTTAAACCCATATGCGGCGACTGTAGCGACGATTAAGGATAGACTAATCCAGTTTCGGAACGCAGTTAACACATCAAAACCTGTAACGGACAACATTAAGCCCAAAGACCTGAATTTGCCACCTGCGCAGCCTTCAAACCCTCGCTCACAGATGATGGCTATAAGGAAAGCCAGCGAGTATGTAAGCAAGGGACAATACGCTAAAGCAAGAAAGATCGTCGAGCCTCTATTATCACAGCAAACCGTGCAATGGGAGGCGTGGTTTTGGGCCGGCGCTGCCGATATTGGTTTGAAACAGTGGGAGTTGGCAACTCAGGAACTGGCACATGCTCAGAGATTCAAACCGGACTCAGCTATTATCAGAGTCCAACAGGCAATCGTCGCCCAAGAAACTTCCAATCATCAACAGGCAATCCATGTATTGCAGCAAGCACAGCAACTAGATGCGAGTATCCCGGAAATTTACGTCAATCTCGGACATTCTTTTGAGGCACTTTCTCGTCCGAACGATGCCAGGCTTGCATATCAACACTTTTTGTTTCTGGTCAAAGACAATACAGCTTATGCTCCACTCGTACGACAGATTGAATATCGCATGAGCATGCTGTAAGAAAAGAACTCACTTCCTGGCTATGACGTTGGTGCCTGACATTTAAAGCCTATCTCCATACACTGTCGACAAAACTGGCTCTGTGAGTAGCTAGCAACAATATCGTCATAGTCATTTTCTTTAGCTTTAGATGGATTTTCATAAATACGGTCCACGGGCGCAATAACATTATCATTCTCCCCATCCCGTTTGTGATTTTCTCCTGTAGAGTAAACAACAAATATCACCGGATTCGACAGTGTAGGATCGGTATAGCTACTACCATCCCAGGTTTTAGGAAATGCATTGACAAGACTTCCTGATACAGCCGCATTACAAAGCGTACTCAAATTACCAAGCGTATTCGCCGACGTAAAGGCGTCATTGACATCATAGTAGAGTGATTCACCTCTTACGCTTCTCGTCAGAAAATCAAATTCTCCTTTAGGCAGCTCTCCGTTAACTCCTGGAGCGGGAAATCCGCCGTTCTTGAAGGCGTAGTTGACTAATGCGATCTTGCTTTGGTTGACCAATAATACCTCGGCCGAGGAATAGCCGATGTCCAATAGATTTCTTGTCATTGGCATCATTAGAGCGATCAGCAATCCGATTACAACCAGTACCACCGCGAGCTCTATCAATGTAAACCCATGTTCGCGCGCAATACCAAATCGCACAAGCTTGCTGTCTTTAGTATAGTCCACAGGCATTTCTTTCAGTCGTATTACATTCCACCGATGCCATTAAGTCATCATCGTTACTGTCGATTTCCCTAAGTTTCTTAAATGTCACACTGTTACTCGAACTACATTTTAGATCAGTTCTCCCAGCATCCATGCTTGTCGATACGTAAAGCGTCATCTCCTTGTCCCAGATACCCAGGTATTCGTGTTGACCATTGGCGATAGCCCTACAAACGCCTTCTGTGCTATTCCAGTCTCTCGCAATTGCATAGTACAGCTCTTGTCCACTATTGTTAGTCAACTCCGCGCAACGAGCATCTCCAGAGGCTGCACATGCAGTTTGTTGCACGACAGGCGGTGCAACTTTTAAACAGTCACTACTCAACTGAACCAGCGAGTAACTGACCACAGCATCGTCATATTCTTCTTGCTCTGCCGTGGAGGGATTCTCGTAGTAGCGGTCGGCCAGGGTACCGTCGCCGAGGGGTGAATTTTCGCGATCGCTCCGGTAGTTTGCACCTTGAGAGACTACGACAAATGCAACAGGCGCACTATTAGCAGTATCACTAAAATCAGTCCCGTTCCAAATCAAAGGCGGATTAGCTGCTGTTTGTTCCGCCTCTATTGCGGCGCAAAATGTAGACATATCACCACCAGTGTTAGAAGCAAGAAATGTGGGGTTAACGTCGTAGAGAAATGGTTTAGCGTAGGGACCTATAGCCCGTATACCGAGCTTACCCGCTGGTACAATATCATTGGGAAGTGGATCAGGAAATCCGCCGTGGATAAACGCATAGCCGATCAAAGCGTTCTTGGTCTCCTCCAGATACGCGCGCTCTTTATTATATTTACTGGTTTTAACCATACCACGCACTACCGGAAGAGTCATCGACAATATAATTCCGACAACGACGAGTACAATCGACATTTCTATCAGGGAGAAACCGTGATTATTTTGTGAGTTTGTTCGTCCAGGCATTCTCTCGCTCTCCGCAATTCCTTATCGCCTCATCTATTTATTGCGTCTTAGCTAGAGGAGTTTTGTATGCAGAGAATGTAACGATTTGTGAAGTACGACAGACGGCATCACTATCCTCAGATCCCACTCGGATAGAAATATGGAATTGGCAGTATACTTACTGACTGGTATCAAACACATCCGCGCCTTTCGGCACCTGAAATTCAAACGTGGAGGCAGGAATTTGGGGATTGCGTTGAAAATGCGTAAAAACCACGCGGGTGACCTGATCCAAATTATCGACCAACATCATTTCTTTTAGATCTTTGCCGGAAAACCCCATCAGGATTTCGTTAAAGCCCGCATCAGTGTCTTTAGGTTTTAGTGAAGTCCAACGTATGCCATCGATAGTATTGCTCTCACCGACGGTAAAACTTTGTTCCAGCGCTTTTTCGCTGCTGAGTAATAGAGCAGGCGTATTTCCAATCGCCTTGTCCATCGGCTTGACAGTGACTTGCCCAAGATCAACGTCGTAAATCCAGACCTTTTTTCCATTGGATACGATTTGCTGTTCATAGGGTAAGGCGTAGTCCCAGCGAAATTTTCCTGGCTTTTGAATAAACAGCTTTCCACGCGAGGTTTCGCTAATCGCCAGCTGTGACTTTTCGATGGTCTGCTCAAACTCGGCACTAAACGAATTCAGGCTTTTGAAAAAAGTGAGGATTTCATTCTTATCCGCCGCCAGCGTCGGCAAGGCGAATACCAGCAACAAACTACCAAGTACTACACGCTTCAGTTTCATTGAATTCCTATTCCACAGGTTCAGGTAGTAATACTTCACGTTGGCCATTGGATTGGGGCGCGCTAACCAGACCGGCCTCTTCCATCGCTTCGACTAAACGTGCCGCGCGATTGTAACCTATCTTTAAACGCCGCTGCACGTTCGACACCGAGGCGCGACGGGTGCGCAACACCACATCAACGGCCTGATCATACAGTGGATCAGATTCGGCATTGCCATTTTCGCCATTATCCACACCACCGGGAATAAGCGCCGGGTCGACATTGGACACATCACCGGCGAGTATCTCCTCGTTGTAATCGGGCTCGCCACGGGATTTCAAATCATTGACCACATTGTGCACTTCGTGGTCATCGACAAAGGCGCCGTGTATGCGTATTGGCATGCCGGTTCCCGGTGGCAGATACAACATGTCACCATGACCGAGTAACTGTTCGGCGCCGCCTTGATCGATAATCGTGCGCGAATCTATCTTCGAAGACACCTGAAAAGCAATACGTGTGGGAATGTTCGCCTTGATCAAACCAGTCAATACATCAACCGAAGGACGTTGCGTGGCAAGAATTAAATGTATACCAGCGGCGCGTGCCTTCTGCGCCAGTCGTGCAATCAATTCTTCGACTTTCTTGCCCACCACCATCATCATATCGGCCAACTCGTCGACAATGACAACGATTAAAGGCAGCTCTTTGAGTGGCTCGGCCTCAGTAAAACTTTGCGGATCATGTAGCGGGTTCATGATCGGTTCTTTCTTTGCCTCGGCTTCGCGAACCTTGCGATTAAAACCAGCAATATTACGCACACCGACAGCAGACATTACTTTGTAACGTCGTTCCATCTCCGCCACACACCAACGCAAGGCATTGGCGGCTTCCTTCATGTCGGTTACGACCGGCGCCAGCAAATGGGGAATACCGTCGTACACGGATAACTCCAGCATTTTCGGATCGATCATAATCAGCCGAACCTGCTGCGGCGTGGCGCTATATAGCAGACTCAACACCATCGCATTAACCGCAACAGACTTACCCGAGCCAGTAGTCCCTGCGACCAACAAGTGAGGCATTTTCGCCAGATCCGCGACCATTGGATGACCGCCGATATCTTTACCTAAGCCTAGTGTTAGCGGCGAACTTGCATCATCGTATTCTCGCGTCTGCAATACTTCAATCAAGCGCACCATTTCCCGTTCTTCATTGGGAATCTCGAGACCGATAACCGGCTTGCCGGGAATGACTTCCACCACACGCACACTCACTACCGAAAGACTGCGCGCAAGGTCTTTTGCTAAATTGGAAATCTGACTACTTTTAACGCCGGGTGCAGGCTGAAGTTCGAAGCGTGTAATAACCGGACCTGGATAAACAGCAACGACTTCAACATCAATATTGAAATCCTTGAGCTTAAATTCCACCAGACGCGCAATCGCTTCCAGTGATTCCGGAGATGCCTTGCGTTTATTCTCACTCGGCAAATCAAGAAGCGAAAGCGCAGGCAATGAAACATTGGCCGGCTCGGCGAACAGCTTTAACTGTTTTTCCTTTTCTACCCGACTGCTCTCATTTTTCGCTGCCGGTTTTGACGCAACGGGCACTGCCGGAGGTAGTGTCCCTATTTTCGGTGGATCATGTAACTTTTTACGTTTCTGTTCACTGGCAATCGCTTCGACACGCTTTTTCTTTGCCTCTCTTGCGGCTTTGGCGTCATCCAGGCGCGTACGGATTTGCGTCATCGCGCGCATTACCCATTGCCCCAGCGTATCCATGAGCTTGATCCAAGACATACCGGTCGCAAGACTGATACCTGCCAATAACAAAGCGATGAGAAACAGTGTTGCGCCTACGGTGTTGAAAACACCAATCAGCAAACCGGAAAATTCACTACCTAATACACCGCCACTATTGGCTGGTAATAAAGAATCAGCTTGGAAAAAATAGACACTCGACAATGCAGTACCCGAACACAACACAAACACGGCACCGCTAAAACGAATCACCCCTTGTATCGCAGGCGGCTTTTGCGCGTCTTCCTGCTTGCGTAGGCGAAATAACAACCAGCCGGCACCAAACACCATCAGCGGAAACAAATACGCGAGATAACCAAACAAAAAGAAAAACACGTCGGCAAACATCGCACCCACTTTGCCACCGGCATTGCTTGCCGTTACTGACGTGGTGCTATGCGACCAGGCAGGATCGTCGGTGTTATAGGTTAATAGCGACACCAGAAAATAAAGCGCCAGCATACCGAACAGGATTAAAGCGCCCTCACGTATGCCGCGTTGGATATTGGAAGCTAAAGTTGTAGGGACAGATTGCTGTTTTGTTGAATTTCCAGCCAATGAATTTACCGCTTGATTCTAATAGTTAAACAAAATGTAGTGGATTCTACCCCATCAAGCCAGAATTTTCTGTAAAGCCGGGTGTACGAGCTTACCCTTTTCCACATTAACTCCCGCGACCAATCGTGGATCTTCACGCCAATTACCACTGGCCAATAGCACCGCGTACGGTGTAATGCTGGCAGACAAGGCCTGAGACGCAGAACGCGGCACACCACCAGGCATATTCGTCACCGCAAAATGGGTCACACCATGTTCAACATAGGTGGGATCTGCATACGTTGTTGGACGGGTGGTTTCGATACATCCACCCTGGTCGACAGAGACATCTACAATCACGCTGCCTGGCTGCATGGTTTTGACCATTGCTGTGGTTACCACGTGTGGCGCCTTCTCGCCGACGAGCAACACGCCACCGACAAGCAAATCCGCAGAGGCAACCGCCTCTTCTATCGATGCAGGATAGGGGTAAAGACCGGACACATTGGGCCCGATGTCGCGCACCGCTTCCAGGCGCAATCGATTTTTATCAAAGACAGTTACCCGCGCGCCCAATCCAGCCGCAACCCGCGCCGCATTAGTGCCAACCACGCCACCACCGACAATAACCACATGCCCGCGATCTGCCGCTGGCAAACCGCCGAGTAATAAGCCCTTACCACCTTGAGGGCGATGCAAGAGATGTGTACCGATCTGTACAGCAAGACGTCCGGCGATATCACTCATCGGCGCCAACAACGGTAACAAACCATTTTCTTCCACGGTTTCGAAGGCAACTGCGGTCAAACCGATTTCGAGCAGGCGCTTGGCCAGTGGGATTTCTGCGGCCAGATGCAAATAACTGAATAAGAGATGATGGGATTGCAATAGCTCGAGCTCTGGGCCAATAGGCTCTTTGACCTTGACGATCATCTCAGCGGTGCCATACAAGGAATCGGCATCGGGCAATAGCTTCGCGCCCACATCGGTATATTGTTGATCGGTATAGCCGCTCAAATCACCCGCGGTTTTCTGTACATAGACCTGGTGTCCGGCCTCGACCAGGGCCGCGCACGCCGCGGGCACCAATCCAACTCTCGCTTCCAGCGTTTTGATTTCCTTAGGTATCCCGATCTTCATGATTGTTCCTTTGGGCTATGGTTGAGTTTATGTACAATAGCAAAGCTGAGACTGAATCTTATCTTTCCATCTTTGCATTTTTTGCACCGAAACAACATCTTGGACGGAGTTACCCTGAATGAGTTCTAAACATTGTCGCCTTTTGATTCTCGGATCCGGACCTGCCGGATACACCGCCGCAGTATACGCCGCGCGCGCCAATTTGAATCCTGTACTGGTTACCGGGTTGGAACAGGGCGGACAGTTAATGACCACCACCGATGTGGATAATTGGCCGGGTGACAACGATGGCGTAATGGGGCCTGCGCTCATGGAGCGTATGCAAAAACATGCCGAGCGTTTCGATACCGAGATTATTTTCGACCACATCAACAAGGTGGATCTACAAAACCGCCCTTTCACCCTCACCGGTGACAGCGGCACCTATACCTGTGACGCGTTGATAATCGCCACTGGCGCCTCGGCCAAATATCTCGGTATTCCTTCGGAAGAGGCCTTTAAGGGCAAGGGTGTTTCCGCCTGTGCGACCTGTGACGGCTTCTTTTACCGCAATCAACATGTGGCGGTTATCGGCGGCGGTAATACCGCAGTCGAAGAGGCCTTGTATCTGGCCAATATCGCGCAAAAAGTGACCGTGGTGCATCGCCGCGATAAATTCCGTTCGGAAAAAATTCTCGCCGACAAACTGATGGAAAAGGCGAAAAACGGCAACGTCGCCATTGAATGGAATCACGAATTAGACGAAGTGTTGGGCGACAAGAGCGGCGTTACCGGGATTCGAATCAAAAACACCTCTGACGGTTCAACCAAAAACATCGATCTGATGGGTGTATTCATCGCCATCGGCCACTCGCCGAATACCGGTCTGTTCGAAGGGCAACTGGATCTCGAACACGGCTATATCAAGGTACAAGGTGGTTCGCAGGGCAATGCCACACTGACCAGTGTTGAAGGCGTATTTGCAGCCGGCGACTGTATGGACCATATTTATCGACAGGCGATTACGTCTGCCGGGACCGGATGCCAGGCAGCCCTGGATGCGGAGCGCTATCTTGATAATCAGGAATCCAAATAGTAATACTAGGCGTCGTCAGCCATGACGACGCCAAGCTTTTATCCGCGCGGGCCATATCTCATCGACAACACGCCGCCGGATATGCCCTTCCCCGAAGTCGAGTATGCCCTCGAAGAACCCAACGGCTTGCTCGCCATTGGCGGCGATCTCCACCCCCAACGTATACTCAATGCCTATCGTCAGGGCATCTTTCCCTGGTATAGCGCCCATCAACCGATATTGTGGTGGTCGCCTGATCCGCGCCTGGTGTTATTTCCCGAAGAGCTACATGTATCCCGCAGCATGCGTAAGTTTATGCGTCAGTCTCAGTGGAATTTGACGATGGACACAGCCTTTGAACAGGTCACCCATGCCTGCTCCTTACCCCGTCCTGGTCAACCGGAAACCTGGCTAAGCCCTGAAATGCAGGACGCCTATCTAGAATTACATCGTTTAGGCTACGCCCATTCAGTCGAGGTTTGGGATGAAAATGAAAAACTTATCGGTGGACTATATGGCATCGCGATTGGCAGCGTGTTTTTCGGTGAGTCTATGTTCTCTTTTACCACCAATGCGTCTAAATTTGCGTTCATAAGCTTTGTGGAACAAATCTCAGGCTGGGGTTTCAAATTAATAGACTGCCAAGTGGAAACAACGCATCTGAATAGCCTCGGCGCCGCGAATATTCCACGAGAAAAATTCATCACTTTTTTGGACCAATGGTGTAGTGAACCTGTCCCGAATAAATGGAACACAAAATAAATGACAACAAGTGAACACGGCAATCGACGAGACCTGAAGTTTTTTATCAGCACACCCTCTCCTTGTGGATACCTCAAGGACAGGGATTCTATTTCTTTGTTTGCCGATCCCAAATTTCCCTTCACTCCCGCAGTATACGATTTGTTAATAGATCACGGTTTTCGTCGTAGCGCGGATTACGTCTATCGGCCACATTGCCCAAGTTGTCATTTGTGTGTTCCCGTGCGCGTACCTGTCGAGGAATTCAAGCCCAGTCGCAGCCAAAAACGCGTGTGGAAACGCAACCAGGATTTGCGCGTCACCACGCACAAGCTTGGACTCAAACAAGAACATTTTGATCTCTACAAAAAATATCAGCAAAGCCGTCACAGCGAAGGCGAAATGGCCCGCCATGATATCAATCGCTATTTTGAGTTTCTCGACAGCGAATGGAGTGAAACTCTTTTGATGGAAATACGGGATGGAAACCGTTTAATCGGCGTCGCGATTACCGATGTCGTTCGCCGAGGGCTGTCAGCCTTTTATACCTTCTTCGACCCCGAGGAAGAACAACGCAGTTTGGGTACTTTCGCGATTCTGTGGCAAATAAAGTTTGCCAAACGCCTGCAACTACCGTGGCTATATCTAGGTTATTGGATTAGCGAGACGCGTAAGATGAATTACAAAACGCGTTTTCTGCCGCTTGAACTGCGTATTGACGATGGATGGCAACGAATTACTCGTGATGAATTAATCGCTATGCAAACAAAAACGGGAGCCTAGGCTCCCGTTTTTGATGTTGCGTTATTGCTTTTTTATGCAACTGTGCGGCGGCGACGCATCCAGCCTACCAGCACCATGGCTGCCAGGATTCCGAATGGGTGTACCGCGCTACGCTTAGGAGGCACTGGAATATTGATAAAACTGACTCGCAAAGTTCCAGTGTTCGCACCGCCACGACCATCACTCATACTAATTGTAATTTGCTCGTTTGTAGTTTGCTTGATTGCGCCCTTGTTAGTTGGTGTGTACGTCCAGGTATAGCCGCTAGCACTTGAACCTGTGAGGCTAAAGCTGCCGTAAAGACCATTACCTTGTAAGGTCGCAGTTACCGGGTCTCCGTCTGGATCACTAAACGACAATGTGCCGGTATTAATTTGTCTGCTCAAATCAACCTGAATTGTCTGAGTGCCCAATATCGGTGAACGGTTACCTACTGGATTGGTGATGATACCACCAGTACCAATTGTGACACCAAGATTCTGCAATTGTGGGTTACCAACACTGCTGTTGTTCTGAGTATTGAGGTCCCCCTGCGCTGTCACGGTGGCGTCTACCTTGGCAATACCACTGGTTAATTGCGAAGCTGTTAGTGACAACTGAAACGGCTGTTGCTGCCCCGCAGTCATGGTGTTTATTGAACAGCTCAAAGCCGTTGTGCCTTGCGCCTGACATCCCAGTGGTGGCTGCACGCCAAACCCCAATGTCGCATTTGTCAGATTTAAGGTTACAGTCGCAGGCGTTACCATCTGTTGGGTACCATTATTGCGAACGGTTACCGTTGCACTGAATGTTCCACCTGGCTGAACTTGTTGCGGCGTATATTGGATACTGGAGATAGCCAAATCCAGGCCTTGAGTCTGTTGCCCAGGGTTTGGATTAAAGCCACCACCTGCACACTGAACAGTAGTCAGCGGTGGAGTTACAGTTGCATAGTATAAGCCGCTATTGCCAGTTCTGACGTAGACCGTATTACCACTCACAACCGAATTTTGTACGAACCCACCCTGTGGCGGCGTAACTTCAGTAGTAGGTAACCATGACTGACCACAGTTAGTGGAGTATTCAAGTGCACCTATCTGACTGGTTGCAAAGTTGTATTGAAAACCGTAGAGAATGCCGGAGGAATTACTTGCTAAGCCCAAATAAGGCATCTGGCCCATACGTGAACATTGCAGACCGGTGCTAGCCTGACAACTGTAGAGACCTGCACGGGTGTCGACCGCAGAATTACCAATTACAGAGAAAAAGTAATAAGGAGTTGCCGTTCCCTGAGTCGCGGCAGGAGAAATCAGCATACCATCAGTTTGTGAAGTGATTGTAGGCATACCCGTCGCAGGCTGGAAGGTCAGATTGCTACCAACGCCGCCGAATTGCTGAGCGTCTGTGGCGTAGTAGACGCCTGGCGCTTGAACAAAGAAACCGCCAGTGGAATTTCCAGAGTTCATTCCGACAATCATTGAACCCTGTGTATTGAATGAAGACTCAACAACATGTAGTGAACTTAACGTTGTGGTTCCAACAGGTGTCCAGTTGGCTTGCGAGCCAAACTGTGTCTGTAGTGACTGCGCCTGAATACGCATAACCTGATTTCCAAGAGTGGCCATATAAATATTGCCATTCTTGCCAGCTGCTAGCGCGCTAACTTGATCGGTTGTCGCACGGTTAATCATGACCGCAGTACCACTGGCAAATCCACCTGTAGCCGCGCTTAGGGTAACACCATACTCGACGTTATCCTGATACGACTGGCCACCATATTGTTGACTTCTGGTTCCAAAACCTGAGATGACCAATGTTGTCTGGCCGCCAAATGTTGTCGAGGGAACCACTGCGATATGGTCAATTCGAGACATCGTCATGCCGGTAACATTGACCTGGCTCCACTGTGTTGTCCCGCCTGTAGTGCCAAAACCACCAGCACTTGAAGTACCAATGTACAGATAAGACTGCTGCAATCCGCCAAATGCGGAGGCAGAACCTGCGGCATAGATAACATTTGTATTCATTGGATCTGCGGCAATCGCGGTTACCTGAGTAACGTTTGGTATTGCAGCCTGCTGCCAAAAGGCTTGTGCCTGCGCTGTAAACAGCGAGGCGGCGAGAACGATACAGCCCGATATCATACGGCCCAATCCCGTATTCACGCGCTCACGCTTTTGCGCCCATTGCTGTGCGCCAGTCTTACTAGTCATGGAATTGTCCCCCACATTTACGGACACACTTCGTCCGTATTATTTTGATTTCACGCACCGATCCTAGTCTTATTTCCTTAACCAAAAATTAATCGCTTACGACGCATTTCGTTAACTTTTGTTCATGTTTGGAAAACGGAAAAAAACCAGTTTTTCTGACATATCTATGTGATAACTCAAGTTTTTTCGCATTGTGCCAATACAAGCTTGTAAGATCGTTAAATGTGTGAATGAGAATGGCAAAAATTGAATGGCGCAGTGGCCTGAGATACGGCATTTCCACGATGCTAATGTTGTTCTTTTTGCTGCACGCGACCGGACTTTTCCCGATACCATTTCTCGCGACTCTTGAAAACCAGGCCTATGACCTAAGGCTCAAGCTCACAGCTCCACACACCACTGACCCACGCGTGGTCATACTCGATATCGACGAAAACAGTCTCAAAAAGGTAGGCCGTTGGCCGTGGGACCGGGACATAATTGCCGCCTTGATGAATGACTTGTTCGACTTCTACGGTATACAAGTGTTGGGCTTCGACGTTTTGTTCGCCGAAGAGGACCGTGACGCTGGCCTAGACATCATGGATCAACTTGCCGATGGTCCGCTGAAAGATGACGCCGCATTTAGACAAACTCTCGAACAGATACGCCCCCAGCTTGAACGCGATCGCATTTTGGCCGAGAGCTTTCAAAACCGCCCGGTTGTGTTGGGCTATTACTTTAAAAACAGGAGATCTCATGGGGATGTTGATCTCCAGTCAGGTAATTTGCCCACGCCCGCCCTGTCTAAAGAAATGATGCAGCACCAGGGGATTCCATTTCTGGACGCGACTGGTTATGGTGCAAATTTACCCATATTGCAGCAAGCAGCGATGAGCGGTGGTTTCATTGATATGCCTTTCATCGATGACGACGGCATTATCCGCAGATTACCGTTGGTGCAGGAATATGACGGCGAACTATATGGCACCCTCTCCCTGAGCATTGTGCGCGCTCTGCTCGGAAATCCGCCCTTACAACTCACGGTGGCACCGGGTCTAAACGACAAGGGTACCAATCTTGGCCTGGAGTGGATCGAAGTCGGTGGTTTCCGTATTCCCGTTGATGAATACGGGGCGGCAATGATTAACTATCTAGGCCCTTTTCCCAGTTTTCCTTATGTATCGGCGATTGATGTCCTCACTCACAAAGCGCCGAAGGAAGTACTTGAAGGAACCATCGTGTTGGTCGGCACGACGGCAGCGGGCTTGCTTGATATGCGATCCACACCTATGCAGGCGGTTTATCCCGGGGTGGAAGTCCATGCGAATATGGTTCTGAACATACTCGACGAAAGCTTCAAGGAGCGTCCTGTCTATGTGCGCGGGATAGATTCAGTATTGCTTTTGGGTCTGAGTACGCTACTAATCCTTCTGCTACCGCGATTGTCTTTAACAATGTCATTTCTTGTGGCGATATCTACGCTTGCCGCAGTCGCCTGGATCAACATATATAGCTGGACGCAATTGAATCTCATTGTCCCGATTGTTTCCCAAGCCCTGTCGGTGTCCTCTATCTTCATCGTCCACATTTTTATGCAGGTGTTTGTTGAGAATCGTTCCAAGAAACAACTCGCGCGGGTCTTCGGCCAGTATGTCCCGCCCGAACTGGTAGACGAAATGAGCCGTCACCAGGAAGGCTACGGTATGGAAGGGGAGACCAGAGAGATGACGGTCTTGTTTTCAGATATCCGCGGATTTACCAATATGTCTGAGAATATGGAACCTAAGCAGCTCACGCTATTGATGAATGAATATCTGACCGAGATGACTTCCTGTGTACACCACCACCGCGGCACAATCGACAAATATATTGGCGATGCACTAATGGCATTCTGGGGAGCACCCTTGTCTGATCCACAACATGCACGCAACGCCTTGCTCAGCAGCATGGAAATGATCGAACGACTACCTGAGGTAAATGCTCGTTTCGAGGAAAAGGGTTGGAAACCTATCAATATCGGTATCGGTTTGAACACTGGCAAAATGAATGTAGGAAACATGGGTTCGCGTTTCCGTATGTCATACACTGTGCTTGGCGATGCGGTAAATCTTGGTTCACGTCTCGAATCGCTAACGAAGCGCTACGGTGTTTCTATCATCGTTAGTGAATCAGTTGCTGCTCAGGTTCCCGAATTGCACTATCGCGAATTGGATCTTGTTCGCGTTGTTGGAAAGAAACAACCTATCACCATTTACGAACCTCTCGCCAGCGACTTGCATCAGCAGGCAAAAGTACAGGAAGAGCTAGGACTATATGAAACGGCTCTCAGCCTCTATCGTCAACAGCGGTGGCTTGACGCACGAACAATTTTTACCGACTTGATTATGCACCATCGTGGACGATTGCTTTACCAGATGTATATTGGCCGATGCGTACACTTTCTCAAAGAGCCACCGCCGGAGGACTGGGACGGCGTCTACAACATTTCCAGCAAATAATTTTTTGGTTAAAGCCCGAATTCTTTACCAAATCTAGTGCACACCATACATAGTCCCGTTATTTGCTTTCCTCTCATAATTTCTGCAATCGATACACCATTTAAACATTTACTCTACAGACGCATTTGTACTATATTCGAAAAGTTATCTTACAAGACATGAGACAAGGAATTCCTGTGCTGCTTTCTCGTTTTACCTCTTTTTTTTCATGCTATATAAAATGTGTTACGACACGCTCACGGCGATTTTCTAAATCAGACCTCGGCAATCTAGGTATTGGCTTTCCTGAACCCCCAAAAGCACAACCGTATTACTCATTGAATGGACAGTCTAATTGTCCGGTAGTTTCACTCTGTTTTTTTCGCATTCTTTCAAAAATATTGCTTTTTGGCTTTTCTTCCTTATACATACAACTATCGGCACTAGAAATACGGATAATGTGATGATAAAAGCGATGCCCGATACAATTAACTCAATCAACAATGAAAAAAACAAACATGCGCTTTGGTCAGTACCCTTGCTTTTATCGCTATTCCTAATAATGTCTAGCTTTTACAGCTTTCTACTCTTCCATACTTTGGCCGAATATTTTGCGATAACAATAGGCATACTCATGTGTGTCGTCGCGTGGCAGACCTATCCATTTACCCGTAATAATTTTTTAATGTATCTAGGATGTGGATATTTCTGGATTGCGATACTCGACATGATGCATACACTAACCTACAAAGATATGAATATTTTTGCTAATAGTGGTGCCAATACAGCCGTACAACTTTGGATAGGAACCCGATACCTCGAAGCCTTGCTATTATTGAGCGCACCCATCTTTCTATCCACCAATCTGAACCGTCTAGGCGCTTTCATCACCTTTGGAATCGCTGCCTCAGTAATTTTCTTATCGGTGATGACAGGTAATTTTCCTCAGGGATTTATTGAAGGCAAGGGACTCACACAATTTAAAGTCCTAAGTGAATATGTCATTATTCTACTGCTCTGCGGCGCAGGATACTATTTATACAGACAGCGAAAACTACTAGACCAGAAAATCCTAAATTTGGTCTACATTTCAGTTGGATTCACTATATGTGCGGAGCTCGCCTTTACGTTCTATATCGATGTTTTCAGCCTGTCTAACCTACTGGGGCATATATTCAAGTTTTTCTCGTTCTGGCTGATATTTGTATCAATCGTACGCACAACGTTGCGGGAACCTTTTACCGTAATGGCGAGAAACGCATCAAATTTTAATGCTATACCGCTAGCGACGATAGTCGTTGACGATAAAAACATCGTACGCCAGGCTAATCGTAGCGCTGCCATGCTCATAGGTCGGGACCATTCGACGATCGTTGGCTCCAATGCTCATTATTTTTTTCACCCTCAGCGTTACTCTGAGCATCAATGCGAAATTTGCCGCAGCACAAAAGAAGGTTTCGTCATGAACTGGCGTGAGTTTGAGTTAGACGATGACGACACTTGGTGGGCATATTCTCTCTCTCCCGTATCGAGTCAAACCAATACACTCGGAATGATTCAAGTCATACGTGACATCACCGATCGTAAACACGCAGAAAAAGAGTTGATTGACTATAGAATCAATTTGGAAGAACTGGTCGAGGCCCGTACTCGAGAACTGGAAATTGCCCGTGACCAGGCACTAAGCGCTACAAAAACAAAATCGGCATTTCTTGCGAATATGAGTCACGAGCTAAGAACGCCACTCAATTCGATTATAGGTTTTACTGGCATAATTAAGGGAGGCATGGCAGGCCCTGTAAACGAAGTCCAAACCAAGCAACTGGAGATGGTTTATAGCAGCGCCAACCATCTTTTGAGAATAATTAATGACATACTCGATCTCTCAAAGGTTGAGGCAGGAAAAATGGAAGTCGAAAAAGAATTTTTTCTTGCCTCTGATCTTGTTGAGGAATTAAGAAACCAAAATGCAGTGCTTTTTGAGAAAAAATCTATTGATTTCCACGTAAAAGGAACGCCCCCTTCGGTGGAGATATATAGCGATCGCAGTAAGCTTTATCAAATTTTGTTAAATTTGATCAGCAATGCCCTTAAGTTCACCAAAAAAGGAAGCGTTACCCTTTCTTATAGTGTAAAGCATGATGACTTAGAAATATCGGTTGAAGATACGGGCATCGGTATTCCTGTTGATGAACAGCTTCGAATCTTTGACACATTCCACCAGACTCGTGAAGATAAAATCGCGGGTGGAACGGGGCTGGGACTCGCAATATCGAAGAAATTTTGTGAAATGCTGGGAGGCAATATCAAACTTCGCAGTGAACCAGGCAAAGGTAGCATATTTACTATTACCCTTTACAACTGCATCAATCGCGAATATCAATACGAAAAGGAAGTGGACAATTAGTGATTCACTTCGCGTACAAATGACAGCAGACGATATGAGTCTTACCTACAGATGACGTTTCTGGATATTCCAAGCGGCAAATATCCTTAGCTTCTTTACACCTTGGTGAAAAATGGCATCCTGCGGGTGGGTTGATTGGCGATGGCGGATCTCCCTCCAAACGTATTATTTCCCGTTTTGATTCTTTATCAACCGCTGGAACCGCTGATAGCAATGCTTTCGTATAAGGATGCAGGGGATTCTCTAATACTTCGTCAACCTTACCTTGTTCCACAATTCGCCCCAAATACATAACGGCCACCTCGTCCGCAAGATAGGCGACAACGGATATATTATGCGTTATAAACAAATAGGAGATATTGTGTTTATTCTGTAGTTCTTTCAGCAAATTCAATATTTGTGCTTGAACCGAAACGTCGAGTGCACTAGTAGGCTCATCACACACAATGAGTTTAGGATTAACTGCCAGCGCACGCGCAATGCAAATGCGTTGTCGTTGGCCGCCCGAAAATTCGTGAGGATAGCGCTGGCGATGTTCAGGCGACAACCCTACCTGAGTGAGTAATTCATCGACTCGCTGCTGACGTTCCGACGAAGCATTTCCAATGCTTTGCGCAATCATACCCTCTTCAATGATATCGCCTACCATCATCCGTGGATTCATTGATGAAAATGGATCTTGAAATATGATCTGAAACTCAGATCTACGACGCCTTAGCTGTGATCCACTTAAGCGTGTCAAATCGGCGTTTTCAAATAAGACTTTACCTGCGGTTGGACGTATCAATTGCAGGATTGCTTTGCCAACCGTGGTTTTCCCACATCCTGATTCTCCTACCAAGGCTACTGTACGCCCCTTGGGCAGACTTAGCGAAACACCATCTACGGCGTAGACATAACCCGCAACGCGCTTGAGTACGCCTTTCAATATTGGGAAATGTACTTTTACGTTGCTTACATCCAATAATGCTTGCCCAGCGTCGACGTTTGAACGCTGAACTTCGTCAAAACTTTCAAACTGTGTACTGCTCTGCTGTTGTTTCCCTTCTTTCGAGGAGTAAAGATGACACCGCACTCCGCGTATGGGTGTGTGCGCCATCCATAGCGGTATCTGAGTTTTACATAAGTTCCAAGAGCGATTACATCTAGGCTCAAAACGGCAACTATTGAACTCCTGATTCAAGGATGGAACACTGCCTGGAATCACGGCTAGACTTTGGTCACGCTTAGCCATGTCTGGCAACGCATCAAATAGTTTTTGGCTATAGGGATGCTCCGGATGTTTGAAAAAACTCTTGCTCGGCGCCTGTTCTACGATTTGTCCAGCGTACATAACAGCGACTTCGTCGGCCATCTTTGCGACGACACCCAGATCGTGGGTAATCATCATCACCGCCATATCATTCTTCTTTTGCAGATCTTTGATTAGATCCAGTACCTGTGCCTGTATCGTCACATCCAAAGCTGTGGTCGGTTCATCAGCAATAAGCAAATCCGGCTCCCCGGCAAGCGCGATCGCAATCATCACTCGTTGTTTCATTCCACCAGAAAGCTGGTGCGGATACTCGTCAATGCGTTGAATCGGCTCTGGAATTCCTACTGACTCTAGTAGCTCGATTATGCGTTGACGAGCGCGGATACCGGTGAGTTTTTTATGACGCTTCAACACTTCGCCGATTTGCGTTCCAACACGGAGCACCGGGTTTAACGAAGACATTGGTTCTTGGAATATCATGGCTACACGATTGCCACGTATAGCGCGCATTTCGATTTCCGACATGCTGAGAAGATTGCGGCCGTGCAATACAATTTCGCCGCGTATATTGCGTGACGCCTGTGAGGGGAGTAATTGCATTATGGAAAGCGCCGTCATGGATTTTCCACACCCTGACTCACCCAATAGGCAGAAGGTTTGACCTTTGCGTATGGAAAAACTGAGATCGTCAACGACGCGAACTTTGCCCTCTCTGGTATCAAACCAGGTTTGCAGATTCTTCACTTCCAGCAACATATCGGACATAGGAGTTAACGCTTCCGTATTCTCGGATCAAACGCGTCTCTAACAGCATCTGAGAACACATTCGCCGCCAGAACCAGGATAAACATAAACACAAAGGCGGCAAGAAGAGACCACCACACGATAGGCTCGCGAGCCATTTCCAAACGGGCGCTATTGATCATATTGCCCCAGCTATGCATGGTGGGATCAACACCTATGCCTAGATAAGACAACACTGCCTCAGCCAACACCAATCCGCTAAAGTCAAGTACAACGGCGATAAGAACGATGTGCATGATGTTTGGTTGTATATGTCGTATTAACACTTTCCACGCCGGTACGCCAAATGCGAGAGCTGACTGCACATAATCCACTTCTCTAAGCTTCAATGTCTCGCCACGCAACATGCGACACAAGCCTGTCCAACTGGTAATACCAAGAATGACACATAAGAAAAAAAGCTTTACATCTGTACGTTGCAATTCTGTTTCGAACATATCCGGATGATTGGCTATGTAGACCTGCATCATAAGCACCGCTGCAGCAATAAGAAGAATTCCCGGAATTGAATTCAGCGTCGTATAGAGATACTGTACAAGATCATCTATCCATCCCTTGAAATAACCAGCCGTAATTCCCAGCAGTATAGCAAACGGCAACATTATTAGAGTCGTGAGCGTGCCGATTACCAATCCGGTGCGTATACTTTTAATACTTTGATAAAGCACATCCTGACCTACCTTATCGGTACCAAGAATATGATATTTGTCACCTAAAGCTGCAATAAGTCCAACGAGTACGCAAAACAAGCCTACTGTCGCCCACACGCTGCGCCACGGTAGTTCAGAACGCCCCTTAATCAGATTCGAGAACACGGCGCCATAGGGTTGGTTTCTTGAACGGGTAAGCACGAGACAAAACATGGCTAACAACAATAGCCAGAAAATAATACCAATAAAAATTCCTTTAACTACTCTTGTAAAAATATCATTGAATCTATCCTGCTCCGGGTTGACGAGATGGGCGCCTCCATAGACTAGTCTGGGATAAAGCCGCTGTTTAGTTCCGTCATCACGCTCGACAGTTTCTTTACTATACAAGTGCGTGGCAAAAGGCGACGAATAGGTTTTCTCCTGCTGCGTTCGAAGCGAGAACATCACGATGTCCATCAAACTCAATACTTCAGCAGAATAGTTCACCTGTCCACTATCGTTAACATCAGCCAGTTTGCTGCGAAAGTGTATTGAATCCAATAAACCAATAACAACGTAGAGCAACAGAACGACCAGAGCGACCATTCCCATACGACTGCGTGCCACTTGTCGCCATGGATCACGCAAATGCGCCTTTTGGCTGGCCACGCCTGCGAACACACTAATTCCGATGACCAATAGTAGTATTAATGCATCCGTCCACAACACAACTGGTGCAGCCTGCTTCCAAATCACGCTAAACACCGACAGCATGACTAGCGTTATTGCCGGCAGCAAAAAGACAAGCATTCTATTTTGAAATAGTACGTTCATGATTAGGCCAGGCGTATCCTCGGGTCAACCAACGTATAACAGATATCCGTTAACAATAAACCAATGATGTAAAGAACTGATCCCAGAAACACCATGGATCGAACTATTGCAAAGTCCTGACTGTTTATTGCATCGATAGTGTAACTTCCCAAGCCGGGAATTCCGAAAAAGGATTCGGTGATCAAACTACCCATAAACAATAGCGGAAGAACGGCGACTACTCCGGTTAATATCGGTATCATCGCATTTTTTAATACATGTACGAACAAAACAGTAGCTTCGGCCATACCCTTAGCACGTGCGGTTCTGACATAGTCTTTCTCTATCTCTTCCAAAAAGATTGTACGATACCAGCGCGTACCTGACCCTATGCCCGAGATCACGCCTATTATGACGGGTAATATGATGAATTTGATCGAGTCAAAGCCGGTGTCATATCCAGATATTGGAACCAGATGCAAAAGCTTGCCTACAACAAATTGCCCACCGATGATATAAAACATTCCAGAGACTGACATCAGCACCACACACAGAAATACTCCCCAGTAATCGATATAGCTTGCACGAAAAAAGGCCACAATCAGGGCAAAGGTAATATTCGCCAATATAGCAATGACAAAAGTGGGCGCAGCTATCGCAAGACTTGGCCCCATACGCTGCGTAATATCATATGAAATGTCGCGACCTTCGTCTGACCGTCCAAAGTCAAATACGAACAAACGTACCGAATTTTCAAAAAAGATCGTGTCCGTAAAACGTGCGCTTCCATCTTCCTCACTATTCCAAACAACAGGTTTATCGTATCCGCGCTCTGCTTTCCACCGTTCGACTGCTTCAGGTGTTACACGTTTCGCGCCTAATTGCATTCGCGCCATATCGTCTGGTGTGTTTACAACAAAAAACAAGGTAAAAGTAATCAGATTTACACCGATTAAAATAGGAATGGCGTAAATAGCACGTCTAATTATATATGCGAGCATATTCCGCTTCTCCTCACTACGACGGCTTCACAGCTGGTTTGTGCAAGCGATGGCGATAAACCAGGAAAGCCGGTACTGCGCTGATGAAAAATAAGGTCAGGAGTATGTAGATTGGCAACGTCACAGGCTTGTTCCACTGTTCCCGCTTTTCATCTCGCAATCGCGTATCGATACGTTTATATTGCAGTGTATTGTGCGACATAAGATTGGGTTTCGCATTCTTAAACCACTCATGATAGAGACCGAACTGTTTAGGATTCATCCCCCAAATCCACGGCGCATCCTCTTGAACAATGCTTACCATTTTATCGATAATTTCCATCCGTTTTGGACTATTGGGCATGTTCTTCATCTGCTCAAACAGTTTATCAAAGTGACTATTGCTGTAGTTAGCTGCGTTCTCACCATTTTTATTGACCTTCGCATTAGGACCATACAAAAGAAACAGGAAATTCTCCGGGTCAGGATAATCCGCATTCCAGCCCCATACAAAAATCTGCGCGGTCCCCTTCAGCATTTTCTCCTGAAAGCGGTTATACATGGTATTGCGTATATTCAGCTGAATATCAATCTTCTTGAGCTGTTTCACATACCAGTTCAACCTTGCCTTATCATCTGGTCCACTGGCCGTAATATCCAGATTCAAAATTAGCGGTGTATTCGTTTTTTGATCGATACCATTTGTGAAACCCGCTTCGGCCAAAAGCTTTTTTGCGTAGTCAATAGATTTTCGTTTTGGCTTTCCATCGACCCAGTCATAAACGAATGGATTAATGCCATTCTTTCCATCTCGATAGCCATATATCCCTGGGGGAATCGGCCCCTGCGCCGGAATTCCTCTTCCATTTGCAAAGATGGAAATAAATTCTTCATAATCGATGGCAATAGAGATTGCCTGACGTAATTTTTGATTAGCCTTAGATAGACCACCCACAACAGGGTCTTGCATATTAAAGCCCATATAATAAACAGACGAAGCAACAACAGTTGATAGGCGGATATTTTTCTCGGTCATGCTTTCACTCAAACCGACATCCCCTTGCGCAGAAAACTGTATCGCCTGATCGAAACTCTCCGAACTGATGCCGGAAGTGTCGTAATAACCCTGGAGGAATTTATTCCAATAAGGGATGGTTTCTTTTTCCGGCAAGTAAATCGCTTTATCAATAAAAGGCATTCTATTGCCCGCGTCTTCCAGCAGACCAGCTTCGCGATCGCCAGGCTCTCCGCGAGTCGGATAGGTATCACCTCGATAGTTAGGATTGCGTTCCAATAACATTTTTCGATTGGGATTGTTTACGGTAAGCATAAATGCCCCCGTTCCGACCGGGTACCAATCTAAGGTAATATTTTTTTCCGCCATTCCGTTTTGTGCGTAAAAGCGATCAACTTCCGGCGCCATTGGCGCAAAGAAAGGCATAGCCAACCAATACAACAGTTGAGGGTATTTTCCTTTTACTCGAATACGATAACTATACCTGTCAACGACCTCGACGCCTTTAATCTGATACGAAGTCAGATCGAGAAAAGTTTTCCCTTGTTTCTTTAGCTCTGCATAATCGTTCTTTAATTGTTCGCCAAATTCACTCAGACCGACTATATATTCGCTCATTGTGCCAAATATTGGTGAATGTATGGCAGGATGTGCCAGACGCTTTATTTGGTATACATAGTCACCCGCTTCAAGATTACGCGTCCCGTTAGCTTCAAAATCTGCCAGTTCATATTTGTCGTCAATATCCTCTGCCTTCAGTTCGTGATAAAGAAAATTGCCCTCGCCATCTTTCGCAAAAGCAGGATGTGGTTGATAAAGTATCCCCGGTTTGATGCGCACCAGGTATTCGCTCTCCGCAACTTTGTCTGTTGGCGCATTTTCACTTAGTTGTCCACCGTCCTTGTCGTAATACGTTACCAGTGGCATGCGATAAGCCGTCAATTCGGTCAATTCGTAGGGACGTTTCAGGTAGTGATATTGCAAAGGTGGTTCATAGATTTGACCAATGAATGCGTATTCGTTGGAACTGTACGATCGTGCCGGATCAAGGTGTTTGGGGCGTTCACTAAAAGAGGAATAGAGAATATTTTCACCGCGTTCAAGACTGGAATATGGATTGTTCCAAGCGCCATCGCCACAGGCTGTCGCCAAAACCCATACAAGTCCCGTAGTGAATACTTTCGTCAGCCCTGTTTTTCGCATGAATTTCAATTGATTGCCTAGTCAGTGCTAAATAATGCCAGTTTCTTTTTTATGATGCCAATCAGGATTGGGGTACGCCGCGTTCTAATCGCATACAAAACCTGGAGTTTTAGACAAGCAAGAAAATCGCCAGAGAATTAAAAGAACGAAGAAACTTTGCGCAACATTGCTACTCAACACTAGCAACGAATAGAACGAAAACAGTTAGATTTGATTATTGTTTGAGATCAAGACTAGCCATCTACCGGCGACGTTTAGACGACTTTTTCCAGCACGCCTTTCTCTCCTTGTATGCGAGCAAGTACTACCGCCCCGCACGCGTCGCTAAAAACATTAACACTGGTGCGGCACATGTCGAGTACACGATCTACAGCCAAGATCAAGCCTATGCCCTCTGCCGGAAGACCTATCGCCCCAAGGATAATTGAAATCGCCACCAGGCTGGCAGATGGAATGCCTGCTACACCGATTGAGGTTAAAAGCGCGGTCATTACGATGGTAAACTGAATGCTGAAACTAAGCTCCAGGCCATAGGCCTGGGCAATAAAGATCGCGGCAACACATTCATAGAGCGCTGTCCCATCCATGTTCACTGTTGCGCCCAGCGGCAACACAAAACTGCTGGTACGGTTTGAAACACCAGCATTCTTTTCTACACAATCCAGAGTCAGTGGTAATGTCGCAGAAGAAGAACTTGTAGAGAACGCGGTCAATAGTGCCGGCGCCATGGCTTTGTACATCAGAAATGGATTTTTGACGCCGCCGACGAAACGCAGGATAAGAGGCATACTGATTAAAAAATGCGCTAACAAGGCAAGCAATACGGACAAGAAAAACATCAACAACGGTTCAAAGGCTGCCAGCCCGGTAGTAGCAATAACTTTAGCCACCAAACCAAATACACCAATGGGAGCGAATTTCATAATCAGGTCCGTAATTTTCATCATGACCTCAAACACGCCTTCCCAAAAACTACGCATGGTATCGCCTGGTTTACCTTCCAACTTGGCGACAAAATAGCCAAATAGCAAACAGAAAAAAATCAAACCCAACATTTGGCCTTCGGCAGCAGCGCTTACAATATTGGGCGGTATCATGCGCAGGAAGACTTCGGCAATATCCCCTGCACCCTTCCCTTCAACCTTACTCATAAACGAATCTGTGTCGGCCTGCAAACCGATAATCTCTTTCGCTGGCTCTCCATCAACAATCCCCGGTTGAAGAGCATTCACCACCAGCAAGCCAATTAGTATTGCTACCAGACTAGTGCCCACGTAATAGAGCAACGTTTTGCTACCAAGTTGTTTCAGAGAGCCCGAGGCGCCAATACTCAACATTCCGGTGATGATGGCAGAAACGATTAGCGGCACAATAATCATCTTCAAGGCATTAAGAAATAACATGCCGATAAAACTATAGACGTCATAAAAACGTAAAGTACCGATCCCCATTTCGGTACCAGTAATCATTCCAGCAATGATTGCCAGTGCTAAAGCAATCAGAATTTGCCAGTGCAGTTTTATCTTAGTCATGTCTTCACCTCTGTTTTCGATAAAACAAAAACGGCACCCTTAGGTGCCGTTACGTTATCAACCTTCAGTCGATTAAAGATTTCCTGGAAACTTTTGTATTTCAACCTCGTCTTTGATGCTTTTAAGCATAAAGCCGAACTCATCCATACCAATACTGTTGGCAATTCGGTTATTCGCGTCACTCTTCGTATTATCATCTGCCGCTTCATCGCCATCCTTAATAGCGAAAAGCGTCATAACGACAAAGTCCCCATTCGCAAGAGAGAAACCTTTGTTGGTAGTTGCGCCATTAGCTGGACGCGCCGCGGAGAATACTTCACGGCTGATCTCCGGGCCGAGAGTGGAATCATTACGTTTTACCCATGCGCGTTTTTCAGCCTTCTGTTTTTCCGCGTTGGCAACAGACTCGATATCACTTCCGGAATTCAACTTTTCCAACGCCTTGTTTCCGGTTTCTTCGGCCATCTTCTTTGCGCGTTCGTTCTTTAACTCATTCTCGATGCGTGTACGCACCTGATCAAGCGGACGCACTTCAGCAGGACGATATTCTTTCAAACGGATGACCACGGCGTGTTGTTCGCTGAGTTCTATCATTGGGCTGTTCAGACGCTCACGCATAACATCTTCACCAAAGGCCGCGTCAATCACCTTGCGGTTCGATGCAATTGCGCCTGGACCTCCCCCTCTTCCAAAGAATGGGGTTGACTTGATTTGCAGCCCAAGCTTATCACGTGCTTCGTCAAGACTGTCCGGCAATTCATAGGTCAGATTTGACAGCTTTTCGACCTTATCAAAATATTCCTTTTCGGCTTTTTGACGCTTAATGTCGGCAGTAATCTCGTTCTTAACTTCCGCAAGCGGCTTCACCGCTCCACCGCGTACGTCTTCCAGCTTGATGACGTGATATCCGAAGGAAGAGAGTACAGGTTTACTTATCTCACCTTTCTTCAAAGAGAATGCGGACTTCTCAAATTCGGGATCCATCAACCCTTTTCCAAAGAAATCTAGCATTCCGCCATCACTGGCAGATCCAGGATCAGCCGAGTGAGCCTTTGCCAGCTTTGCGAAATCTTCGCCCGCTACGGCTTTCTGATAAATCTCTTCAGCCTTGGCTTTGGACTCATTACTACTGCCTTCGATCAGGATATGCCGTGCTTTGCGCTCTTCTGGCGCAGAGAAACGATCCTTCTGATCGTCATAATATTCGTCGATTTCTTCGTCACTGACTTCAATCCCGCCTACCAGATCCTGAACTGACAATTCCAAATAGTCCAACATGACTTGCTCTGGCGTTTTATATGTTTCACTGTTGGCATCATAATGCGCTTTTACATCGTCATCAGAGACGTTCACACTTTTCTTGAAATCTTCGCTCTTAATGCGGATGTACGAGAGTTCACGTTCCTGGTTCTGCAGTTTCAGTGTAGCCTTTACCGCAGAGCTTGTGGCAAAACCTGTTGCCGCAATACCTTTTACGATTTGGTCTGCTAACAACGCGCGGCGGATTCGTGCTTCAAAACTGCTAGTAGGCTCACCCGACTGACGCAAGGCCATCTCATAAGCAGTTTTGGAAAACTTACCATCTTCCTGGAAGGCTTCAATCTGTTGCAAGGTTGTAAACAGTTGTCCATCGGAAACTACCATGCCTGCGTCCAGTGCTGCACTGGTGAGCACTGCGTTATCTACAACGCGATCGAGCGCTGATGTCTTGATTTGTTGATCAAACATATCGGAATCAAAATTCTCGCCGAACATCTGCTCCATACGAGCGCGTTCATTATTAAACGCTATTTGATATTCATAGACAGAGATATCTTTTCCAGCAACAGTGGCAACTTTCATTCCTGCTGTATCATCACGAAAATATTCGTTGATTCCCCAGAGGGCGAAGGAAAGGATAATGGCACCGACGATTAACCAGGCAAAAAAACCCTGGGCACGATCACGTATGACTTGCAGCATAGGCTTCCGATCCGCTTTTGATTGAAAAAAACAAAAAAGGGCGCTCTAACCAGAGCGCCCTAACTGTATGGCGGAGCGGACGGGACTCGAACCCGCGACCCCCGGCGTGACAGGCCGGTATTCTAACCAGCTGAACTACCGCTCCAAAACCGAAAATGGTGGGTGGTGAGGGACTTGAACCCCCGACATTCGCCTTGTAAGGGCGACGCTCTACCAACTGAGCTAACCACCCGGGTCTCTGAAGGCGGCCTAATTTACCGCATCCTTCAAGAATTTTCCAGGTTTAAATCCAGGAACCTTGGCAGCCTTAATTTCAATTGGCTTGCCAGTCTGTGGATTACGGCCAGTACGAGCCGAACGTTCCTTAACCACAAATGTACCAAACCCTACCAGGGAAACTTGATCGCCGTCCTGTAGCGCTTTTGTCACAGAGCCTATCAGAGCATCCAGAGCGCGCGTGGCAGATGCTTTGGATATATCAGCGGTTTCAGCGATGGAGTCGATCAATTCAGCTTTGTTCACGTTACTGCTCCCCTTCGTTGTGTCG
Source organism: Gammaproteobacteria bacterium (assembly GCA_029881255.1). Lineage (NCBI taxonomy): Bacteria > Pseudomonadati > Pseudomonadota > Gammaproteobacteria > Gammaproteobacteria bacterium. The sequence continues at coordinate 464,648 of JAOUMY010000002.1, forward strand.
AATTTCGTGAAAAGAAAGGCCGCCTTCGCTGGCGGCCTATTATGTAGCCTTGAGGTCCGCATTTATACCAGTCTGGCTAATGCCGGTCAAGCGAGTGACGCCTTAATTTTTTTTGTCGTCATAAACGAAAAGCCTAAAAACACAGCAATAAAACTGCGTTTTTAGGCTAGCAAGACCACTTATCAGTGTCTTAATGGTTTTCCGCTTTGATCCAAATTTTCTTTGTTTCCGTCGACAACTTCTTTTTCTTTCGAAGCTGCCACCGGTGTTGGCATATGCGCAAGAGCAACCTCTAGCACTTCGTCTATCCATTTAACAGGTTTTACATCAATTTTTTCCAAAATATTTTTTGGGATTTCCTGTAAGTCTCGACGATTTTCCTCAGGTATTAAAACTGTGGTAATTCCACCACGATGCGCTGCCAGTAACTTTTCTTTCAAACCACCAATTGGTAGCACTTCTCCACGCAATGTAATCTCACCTGTCATTGCCACATCGGCGCGCACCGGAATGTCGGTTAGCACTGACACCAGCGCAGTACACATCGCAATACCCGCACTTGGTCCGTCTTTTGGTATAGCTCCTTCAGGTACATGGATATGAATATCGTTCTTTTCGTAAAACTCATTATCCACACCAAGCACGCCTGAACGGCTTCTCACAACCGTTGTCGCGGCCTGTACGGATTCTTTCATAACATCACCTAACTGTCCGGTAATCGTCATTTTGCCTTTACCCGGAATCAGGGCGGCTTCTATCGTTAACAGATCACCACCGACTTCAGTCCAGGCCAATCCGGTTACCTGACCCACCTGATCCTTTTCTTCGGCACTTCCAAAACGGAAGCGTTTCACGCCAAGATATTTTTCAAGGTTTTCGGGTGTAACTTCAATCTTGCTTTTCTCTGTATCCAGCAAAATTTCCTTCACAACCTTACGACAAATTTTCGAAATTTCACGTTCGAGATTACGCACGCCCGCTTCACGCGTGTAATATCTAATTACGTCACGCAAAGCGTCTTCGCTAACATCAAGCTCTTCAGACTCCAGACCATTATTCTTTATCTGCTTTTGCAGAAGATAACGCTGGGCGATATTGACTTTCTCTTCCTCGGTATAGCCGGCGATGCGTATCACTTCCATACGATCCAACAACGGACCAGGAATATTTAGACTATTCGCTGTGGCAATAAACATCACCTCGGAAAGATCGTAATCGACTTCGAGATAGTGATCATTAAAGGTGTGATTCTGCTCCGGGTCCAAAACCTCCAATAGCGCAGAGGACGGATCACCGCGAAAGTCCATGGACATCTTGTCTACTTCGTCGAGTAGGAACAGTGGATTTTTCACTTCCACTTTAGACATGTTTTGGACCAACTTGCCCGGCATAGAACCGATATATGTCCGGCGGTGACCACGAATTTCCGCTTCGTCACGAACGCCGCCTAAGGACATACGCACAAACTTTCGATTCGTGGCCTTTGCGATGGAACGACCCAACGAGGTCTTACCCACACCTGGAGGTCCAACCAGGCAAAGAACCGAACCTTTGAGTTTCTTTACTCGCTGTTGAACAGCGAGGTATTCGAGTATGCGTTCCTTGACCTTTTCGAGACCGTAGTGATCCGCTTCCAAAACTTCCTCGGCTTTTTTCAGATCATGGCGGATTTTTGTACGCTTTTTCCACGGCACCGAAACCAACCAATCAATGTAGTTACGAACAACCGTAGCCTCGGCAGACATGGGCGACATCATCTTGAGCTTGTTCAACTCTGCCGTCGCCTTCTCTTTGGCCTCTTTACTCATGCCCGAAGATTCAATTTTATTTGCAAGATCTTCGGTTTCATTAGGCGCTTCATCCAGATCACCAAGTTCTTTCTGAATTGCCTTCATCTGTTCGTTCAAATAGTATTCGCGCTGGCTCTTTTCCATTTGACGCTTAACGCGTCCACGAATGCGCTTTTCAACCTCAAGCAAATCGATTTCTGATTCCATTATGCCCATCAATTGTTCGAAACGGGCTCGGATATCCTCCATCTCAAGAATGCGCTGTTTTTCATCAATCTTAAGTGACATGTGCGCTGCAATTGTGTCCGCAAGACGACCTGCCTCATCGATACCGGATAATGACGTTAAAATTTCCGGTGGAATTTTCTTGTTTAACTTTACATATTGATCAAACTGGGCCAGTACCGAACGAGTGAGCACCTCGGCTTCACGCTCATCAAGCGGCGTAGACTTAACTTGCTCAATACGCGCGCTGAAAAAATCTTCTCCGTCTGTAAATTCGCTAATTGTTGCACGCTGAATTCCTTCTACCAGAACTTTGACCGTGCCATCTGGCAATTTGAGGAGCTGCAAAATACTTGAGATTGTTCCGATGCGATAGATGTCATCGATACTTGGCTCGTCCTGCCCTGCACTTTTTTGCGCAACTAACAAAATCTGTTTATTTTCTTCCATTGCGGCTTCCAGCGCTTTGATGGACTTTTCCCGTCCAACAAAAAGTGGAATAACCATGTGCGGATAAACAACAACATCTCTGAGAGGCAGTATCGGTATGACGTCGATTTCGTCATCGATGGTAGTGGTGCTTGTGTCTTTTTCGCTCATGTAATTATCCTGAATCTCGTTATGGAATTAAAACACCCGGTCTGCCGGCTAATATTTCCCTTTGTCTAGCCTATGACACCCACTCTTTATAAGCAAGTGATTATCAAGTCGATAATTCTCCCTACGGCATCCAAAAACCTGAAAGTTGAAGTGCAAGTTCTTGGCCAGTCGAGAAAAAGCGTTTGGGAAGTTGTTGAAGGAAATTATTGGGACTAGACAGCGAATTTCAAGAGTAAAAAAAAAGCGCATCAACAAAGATGCGCTTTTTTTGATCAGTGACTTACTATTCAGGCATAGCCCTATCTTTTCCTTCAAACATCAGTAGCGGTTCGCTCTTACCTGCGATTGTGTCCTCATCTAACACAACTTTGCTGACGTCTTTCATTGAAGGTAATTCATACATGATATCGAGTAGTACATGTTCCAGGATCGAGCGTAAACCGCGAGCTCCTGTTTTACGATCCATCGCTTTACGCGCAATCGCGTGTAAGGCGTCTTCACGGAACTCCAGCTCACTACCCTCGATTTCAAACAATTTGGCATATTGTTTTGTAATCGCATTTTTCGGCTCAGTGAGTACTCGAACCAAGGCTTCTTCGTCTAATTGCTCCAGAGTAGCTATTACCGGTAAGCGGCCGATAAACTCAGGGATCAGACCATACTTGACCAAATCTTCCGGTTCCACATCGTGTAATAGAGACGGATCCTTCTCTCGATCAATCTTACTCTTTACTTCCGCTGCGAATCCAATTCCACCCTTCTCTGTGCGCTCACGAATGATCTTATCCAGGCCAGCAAACGCTCCACCACAAATGAACAGGATATTCGACGTATTAACCTGCAAGAATTCCTGCTGTGGATGCTTACGTCCGCCCTGTGGAGGAACCGAGGCTACAGTACCCTCGATCAACTTTAACAAGGCTTGCTGTACACCTTCCCCGGAAACATCACGAGTAATTGAAGGGTTATCAGATTTACGAGAAATCTTGTCAATTTCATCGATGTAAACGATACCGGTTTGCGCCTTTTCAACATCGTAATCACACTTCTGCAGCAGCTTCTGTATGATGTTCTCGACATCTTCACCCACATAACCCGCTTCGGTTAGCGTCGTGGCATCGGCAATGGTAAACGGTACGTTGAGTAAACGCGCCAGGGTCTCAGCAAGCAACGTCTTACCAGAACCCGTTGGACCCAATAGCAAAATATTGCTCTTGGATAACTCAACATCATCTTTCTTCTGTCCAGCATCGAGGCGTTTGTAGTGGTTATAAACCGCCACAGATAAAATCTTCTTTGCGCGACTCTGTCCGATGACGTACTCGTCCAATACTGCATTGATCTCTTTGGGAGTTGGCAGCTGATTACCATGGACGGACGGGGATTTATCCTGAACTTCTTCGCGGATAATGTCGTTACACAATTCGACACATTCGTCACAAACAAAGACAGAAGGGCCGGCTATCAGCTTTCTGACTTCGTGCTGACTCTTTCCACAGAAGGAACAATAGAGCAGTTTATCTCCGCTATTGTTCTTATCGTGTCCATCATCACTCATGTGGTCACCTCATTACTAAACAATCGGTTGCCCACAGGCTGTCAAATAGCCCGCGCGCCTTGTTCAAGTATCGTCTATTAGACATTTATTCCCACTTAACAATTCTAGGCAATTTTTCCTGACTTTACCCTATTTTGTATTGCTCTCGCCACGTTTGCTCAGGACTGAATCTATTAAACCCCACTCAACTGCCTCATCTCCCCCCATAAAATAGTCACGATCCGTGTCTTTTTCTACTTTATCAAGAGGTTGACCAGAGTGCTCTGCCAAGATCTTATTCAATCGCTCACGCGCGCGCAGCACTTCCTTAGTATGGATTTCAAGGTCAGTCGCTTGTCCCTGATAGCCCGCAAGTGGTTGATGTATCATCATTCTTGAATGCGGCAGGCAATAACGCTTACCTGCGGCACCACCGCACAATAACAAGGCGCCCATACTGGCCGCCTGGCCAATACAAAGCGTACTAACGTCCGGCTTGATAAACTGCATGGTGTCATAAATTGACAGCCCTGCCGTTACCGACCCACCGGGCGAATTTATATATAAGTAAATATCCTTATCGGGATTTTCAGATTCCAGAAACAACAACTGGGCAACTACCAGGTTCGCCATATGGTCTTCTACCTGGCCTACCAGAAAGATCACTCGCTCCTTGAGAAGGCGAGAGTAGATGTCAAACGCTCGTTCACCGCGCCCGGTCTGTTCGATGACCATGGGCACCAGGTTCATCTGGGCTTCCAATGCACCCTTGCTGAAGTTATCGGTCACTATAGGTTTTCCTTTATATGCTAGCCACCTGCTGACGGCTTCATGATTTCATCAAATGTCATCATATTATCAGTGACTTGCGCTCTTTCCAAGGTCCATTCCACTACGCAGTCTTCTAACACCATGGACTCGACCTCTTGCAGACGATTGCGGTCCTGATAATACCAATTGACCACCTGTTGAGGGTCACCGTATGCCGAAGCGATGCTCTCTACTTCCTGACGCACTTTTTCGGGGGCAGCCTTCAGCTGGTTGGTCTGGATAATTTCAGCAAGAATTAGACCCAGTGCAACCCGACGCTTGGCCTGTTCTTTAAACAAATCAGCCGCCAAATCCCCACCTTTCGCGCCTTGGAAGCTCATCTGATCTTTCATCTGCTTCGCTAAACGTTGTGCTTCCTGATCAACCATAGACCCCGGAACGTCAAAAGAATTCTGTTCAAGCAACTGATCCATGACCATATTTTTGACGCGTCCGCGAACCGCTTGGTCAAGTTCACGTTTCATATTCCTACGCAAATCGTCGCGCAAAGTAGCGATATTGCCATCTTCTATACCAAAAGAACGTGCAAACTCCTCGTTCACCTCTGGCAAAACAGGCTCTTCAACTTTAGTAATCTGACAGGTGAAATGGACCGGTTTACCAGCTATTTCTGCTTTGTGGTAGGGATCAGGGAAAGTGAGGTCCATCTCGACATATTTACCAACTTCACCACCTTTCAAGCCATCTTCAAAACCCGCAATCATGGAACCGCTACCGACTTCCACTGACAGGTCCTTGCCTTCGCCACCCTCGAAAACCACACCGTCGATCTCGCCCTTGTAGTCACAAGTCACACGGTCACCTTTTTGCGCGGCCCGACCTGCGTCTTTCCATTCTTTACGCTGAGTTCGCAAGGTCTCAACCATCTTGTCGATATCGGCTTCGGCGATATCCGCTTTCGGACGGCTGATACTGATCTTTTCCACGCCTTTTATTTCGATATCGGGATATATCTCGAAACGAGCGGTGTACTCAATTCCGCCATCGGTATCGTTCTGCTCTTCGATAACTGGAGTTCCCGCAGGACGCAGATTTTCCTTGGCTACTGCCTCGTAAAAACTGGAATTGATGACATCACCAAGCACTTCAAGACGTATTTGCTTGGAATAACGCTTTTGGATGACGGAAAATGGCACCTTACCTGGACGAAAGCCGGAAATCTTGACACGTGGTGCCATGGACTTGAGGCGACGCTCGACTTCCACATCCACCTTATCGGCGGGGACGGCAACCTTGATTTTACGCTCCAGGCCCTGTGCGGCCTCAACTGATACCTGCATTACAAACCTCTAACTAAATATATAAATTAAATTCTATGGTCAGCAGTAACCTACGCTTCTCCAGGATACTGCCTACCGGGAATGCTGTTCCAGATCTTGGATTCGGAGCCAAGCTCCTGTTTTAACTAGAAATATGGTGCGAAAGGAGAGACTCGAACTCTCACATCTTACGATACCAGAACCTAAATCTGGCGCGTCTACCAATTCCGCCACTTTCGCATTTGGGCACGGATTATACCTATTGATAGGTATAAGTTGAAATGTTAAATGGTTTACAGCACTTAGCTGTCGATTTTCACCGGAGGCGAAGTAAACCACAAGCGTCGACGTGTTTCAATAGTCCTAACGTTGATGAATCATACGCGCCGTAATTACGGCCGCGATCAGGCACAAAATAGACGAAAAAGTGTAGGTCCACATAGCTCCTGCCCCATCCCACAAGTAGCCACCGACCAGGGAGCCCACCGCTCCACCTGCGCCAAAAGAAATACTCGAATACAAGGCCTGTCCTCGCCCCATAAGACGACCGGGGAAAAAACCGTGCACAAGATGTATGGCCACGGCATGATAAATTCCAAAGCTGGCTGCGTGTAGCGTCTGCGCAAAAAGCATAATCGCGTGGGATTCCACATATACTCCAATGAGCAGCCAACGTAACGCAGACAGTAATAGCGCCCACATCAATAAATTACGCGCGCCAAATCGTGGCATCAATCGATGCATCAACATAAAAACTATGATTTCCGCCACGACACCCACGGCCCAATACAGCCCTATAGTGCTTCGGGAGTAGTGGTGAACTTCCATGTACAAGGTGTAAAAAGCGTAGTAGGGCCCGTGGCTGGCCTGCAGGAGAAAGCAAACAACAAACAGCGCAATAACCGTAGGCTGACGAATGACAGATAAGAACCCGGCCCCATCGTGATGTTCTGGAGATGCGGCCTGAGGCGTAAACAAACTTAAGGCCCAAACTGATATTAACAAAACCAGTACCGTAGACGGCACCCATTCACTACCGTATTGTTCAGTAACACTTCCAAGCACTACTACCGACAGAATAAATCCGATAGACCCCCATAGACGGATGCCACTATAGCGATGGGTATCCTGTCCAAGATACGCCAAGGTGTTTGCTTCAAATTGGGGAAGATTGGCATTCCAAAAAAAACTGAACACCAGCATGACAAATAACATCCAGCCATAACTGGAATCGACATAGACACCGGCAAAACATAATGCTGAAAATAGCGACGTTATGCGTATCAATTGCATGTGCCTGCCGCTTCGGTCGGCAAGCCAGCCCCAGATGTTTGGCGCAACAATCTTGGTTGCCATAATAACGGCAATCAGTTCGCCAATTTCTACCGCGCTAAAACCCAGCGAGCTGAGATATAGGCCCCAATAGGGCATTAATGCGCCGAGGCCGGCGAAATAGACGAGATAAAAGCCAGACAGGCGCCAATATGGCAGTTCAGGCGTGGCGCTCATTACCCCCCTGTACTACCGGGAACCGGCGCCGTTGGAGGTGAAGCTTCTGCGTTTTGCCCGCGTTGACGGAGAAAGTGATCCATTAACACCAGGGCCAACATGGCCTCGGCGATCGGTGTTGCCCGAATACCAACACAGGGATCATGCCGACCTTTGGTTATAACTTCGACACTTTCACCTTTTTGATTAATCGTATGCCCAGGCAAGCGCAAACTGGAAGTAGGCTTTAGCGCGATATGGGCAACAATATCTTGTCCACTGGAAATACCACCCAGAATTCCTCCAGCATGATTGGACATAAAACCCGATGGGCTCATCTCATCCCGATGTTCCGTACCTTTTTGTTCTACACAGGCAAATCCATCGCCGATCTCTACGCCTTTTACCGCATTAATACTCATCAATGCATGGGCAATTTCGGCATCAAGTCGATCAAATATCGGTTCACCCAATCCGGGCATAACGCCCGTGGCGACTACACTGACGCGAGCACCAATAGAATTACCCTCTTTGCGCAAGGCATCCATATATTTTTCGAGCTCGGGAACCTGTGCATTGTTCGGGAAGAAAAAGGCATTGGTTTCGACGTCGTCCCAGTGAAACGCCTCTGGTTTAATCGGACCTAACTGGGAAAGGTATCCGCGAATGTGGATACCTTTGCTCGCTAAAAACTTTTTCGCCACGCCACCCGCAGCCACCCGCATTGCGGTTTCCCGCGCCGATGAGCGACCACCACCGCGATAGTCACGTACACCATATTTTTGCTCATAGGTGTAGTCTGCGTGACCGGGACGATAGCGATCCATAATTTCAGAGTAATCCTTGGAGCGCTGATCTGTATTTTCGATAAGCAACCCAATCGGCGTACCGGTCGTTTTACCTTCGAAAACTCCGGACAGAATTTTAACCTCGTCTCCCTCGCGTCTTTGCGTAGTATGTCGGGATGTACCTGGTTTACGTCGGTCAAGATCGACCTGCAGGTCGGCCTCGCACAATTCCAGACCGGGAGGGCAGCCATCAACAATACCGCCCAGGGCTGGTCCATGACTCTCGCCAAACGTGGTTACCGTAAACAATTTCCCAAAGGTATTACCCGACATGCTGTATTCCTGAAGTGTAAAGCGGGAGATTATACGGATAAATGTGTGTTGCCACAAAAGCCAAGTTTGGCGTCGCCCCGGCAACTACACGTTGTACAAAACTCGCTCAAGAGGCACAATGAAGTTGAAACGACACACATGAGGAAAAGCAATGCTGGGCGAAAAACACGATCTCATTCATGAGTTCCCCGAGTACAAAGACAAAATTCACGAACTCAAAACGAATAACCCGCATTTTGCGCGTTTATTTGATGAATATCACGAGGTGGAGCACGAAGTGCGCCGTATCGAAGAAGGCGTCGAGACCCGCGCAGACGAATATCTTGAAGAACGAAAGAAGTTGCGTCTGTCACTTAAAGACCAGCTCTTTACTATGCTACGTGAGGGCTAACTTCACCCGCGTAAGGCCACGCGATTTTTCGTTAGCTGATCCTTCGTGAGAAGAAACACCCCGCTGCCTCCCCGCGCAAATTCCAGCCAGGTAAATGGAATTGTGGGGAAGGCGGCGACCAGGGCCTCTTCGCTTGCCCCCACTTCTACCACCAACACGCCATTCTCATTTAGAAAATCTTCCGCTTTCGCTAATATGCGACGAGTCGCATCCAGCCCATCGTTACCAGATGCCAGCCCCAAGATAGGTTCATGATGAAACTCACTCGGCATGGCATCGATTTCTGATTGATCGACATATGGCGGATTGCTAACGATCAGGTCGTACTGTCCCTTCAGCCCACTAAAAATGTCAGAACAGATTGCTTCTACTTGCCCCTCGACTCCCAGATCAACAATATTACGTTGGGCAACCGCAAGTGCTTCATCGGAAATATCCGCCGCATCTACGCTGGCGTGTGGAAACTGATAGGCGCATGCAATGGCGATACAGCCACTGCCAGTACACAAATCGAGTATTCGTGTGACGTTTTCGGGCTCAACCCAAGGCTCGAACTGTTGCTCAATAAGCTCAGCAATAGGCGAACGCGGTACTAACACTCGTTGATCAACAAAGAATTTCAGTCCGGCAAACCACGCTTCATTGGTGAGATAGGCCATGGGAACGCGTTCTTCTACACGCCTTCTGATTAGCGTTAGTACGGCTTTCTTCTCCGAAGTTAGCAATCGCGACTCCATGAAATGACCGGGCAAGTCATGTGGAAGTCGTAGCACATGAAGTACAGCCGCCGTGGCCTCATCCAAGGCATTGTCCGTACCATGCCCGAAAAAGACCTCGCCACGTTCGAGCTCAGACATCCCGAAACGTATAAAATCCCGGATGGTGCTCAGCTGGTTTTCTACCGAATCATAATCTTCCATTAGATTTCCGTCACTTAAGAGTGTTTTGAATTACTTCTTATAATCAATTGATTTACGAAATATTTAACAGAGAGGACAAGTGTCTAAAAAGCGGTTAAACTTGGCCACTCAGCAGATTTTAAGTGTCGCAAGTGTAAAGTAATATTGGCAATCGAACCAGATAGCCCAACAAAAACAATACAAAAAAAACAATGACAAGTACGCTGGAAAATACACCTCAGTCTTCCCCTATTTCGGTGCAGTTGATCCATATTGACGGACCATACAAGGGCAAGATTGATGAATTCAATCAAGATAGCATCTCAATCGGTCGCGACCAGGACAATGACGTAGTCTTCCCAGCAGAGCTGCGTTCCATTTCCCGCCATCACGCTCGGCTGATTCGACAAGGCGACCAGTTTCTTTTTCTCAGCCTCGGTAAAAACAGCTGCTTGATGAATCAAACAGCGCTCGACGAACGCACAATCCAATCTGGCGATATTATTTGGCTTACTCAGAATGGACCAAGAATAAGCTTTCTCACACGCACGCATACGCCAAGCCAAAATAAATCCCAAACCTCTCAGCATGACAAGTTGGTTCAACATTCCCTAAAGGCTTTCGAAGAGAAAAAGAATCAAAAAACCGAATTTACATTTCAGTACGATACAACGATCAAGTCGATGACCAAAGCACTTGTTCGTCTAGGTAGCAGTGCAGACGCGGATTTCCGTATAGATCACCCTTGTGTTTCGCCAATACAAAGTGAAATCATTTTTCGCAGCAACGAATTCTATATAAGAGACATTTCGAACCGGGGCACTACGCTGTTAAATGGCGAGAAGATTTTTCCGGAAGCATTACTACAAGCCAACGACATTATCACACTGGGAAAAGATGGCATAAAAATGCGTTTTCTCGGGACCGGTCGTTTTTCAGAGTTGCCTGTTGAAGAAAAACAACTGGATCGAAGAATTTTAAACATGCTTGATGAAGATGAAAAAGAAATTGAGGCCATAAAGCGCTTTCTCGAACCAGTTCCCGAAAGTACTGGGATAAAATTCGTTAAATCGATCTTGAATAAAATATGGCGTCAGTAGCAATGAAGAATATTAGTCGTTACGAAATCAAATCAATACTGGGCCAGGGCAATATGGCGACGGTATATGAAGCTCATGACCCACGGATTAACCGCACACTGGCAATCAAGGTCATGCGCAAGGAAAAATGCGCTGACAATGAAAGTCGAACGCGATTTTTACGCGAGGGCAAGGCCGTAGGCGCACTAAACCATCCCAATATAGTCACGATATATGACGTCAGCGAACTCGATAGTACGCCGTATATTGCCATGGAAATGATCAACGGAACATCACTAGACAAACTGATTAAACAAGACCACAGTTTTTCCTTCGATCAAATCGCTCAACTGGGCATACAACTCGCAAATGCCCTACATTTCGCGCATACACGCAACATCATTCATCGAGACATAAAACCAAGTAACATCATTCTTTCGGACGATTTTCGAACAGTCAAAATAACGGATTTTGGCATTGCCCGTGTCGAAGAAGTCGAAATCACTCAGCTTACTCAGATAGGCAATTTATTGGGCACCCCCCAATATATGTCACCTGAACAAGTAAATGGTGAAAAAGCTGACGCACGATCTGATCTATTTTCTCTCGGATCTATTTTATATCAATTGCTAACAGGAAAACGTGCTTTCTCAGGGCAAGGGCTGGCAAAAGTATTGTTTCAAATTGCAACGGAGTCTCCTGAACCGATAGAAAATCTGCGACCGGAAACTCCCGATATCCTTAAACAAGCAGTCACTCGTTTGTTGGAGAAAGACCCACAAAAACGTTATCAAAGTGGCGAGGAACTTGCCGCTGCGCTAGAACTTTCGCTGGAACAGATGAATCCACATGCATTAAATCGGGTTTTCGCATTTTCGAGGAGCGGGTTCAATACCCTAGGATTTTTTCTCACTATCGCTCTAATTTTTTCAAGTTGCGTCTCGATTGGCGCATTTCACTTCAGTCAATCCCAAAAACTAAGCGATGACTTCGTCATCTCACATGCCGATTCCCTGTCTAAATTCATGTCGGAATCTGCTGCAGAATCATTGCTATCTCAAGACTGGCGTTCACTGGAAATACTGGTAAAGGACTTTCAAGAGAAATATCACTTGAACAGCATAGCATTTGCTGATAGAGAACACATCATCAAGGCGAGCAACGAGGCAGACCGCCTAAACCGAAACTTAAATGCACCCCGCGTTTTCAGCTTTGACATTTACGAGTCGAATTACCAATTCACAACCCCGGTACGTTTTGGTGATCAAGATATTGGTGCACTGCAATTCGGGATAGTCAGACGATCTGTTTTTGAACAGTTTAATCTAGGCCAGATAGCAACCCCAACACTGGCTTTGGGTGCATCATTACTGCTTCTAAGTGTCATCTCACTTTTTAGTATTTCGAGGATAAGAAAGTAAGCCGACTTTCTTAACAGGGAACGATGACAATAAAAACAACATATTCAATACTAGCTCTTATTGTTCTTAGCTTTCTGCACGGATGTAGCGTGAGCCTTTACAAGGGCCACGGCAACACTGCGGGAAAAGGCAATAGCATTCTAAAAATTACTCAGGCAGCAAGCAAAGATTTAGTCGTATTAATCACCCGTCGTGACGACACGCTCCAGAGACTCGCGCAACAATATTTGGGTGACGCCAATAAGGACTGGGTAATCGCTGACTATAACCAAATCGACCATATCGTTCCGGGTATCGAAATTGCCATTCCTTTAAAACCATTTAATCCTACCGGCGTTTTTGGCAACGGCCTGCAAACCATTCCTATACTGTGCTATCACCGATTCGATGACGAACGGGGAAAAATGTCTGTCTCCACCGACAAATTCCGACAGCAGATGCAATACCTGAAGGACAATGGTTATCGTGTGATCTCACTAAAAGACGCTCTCTCATTTTTTCAGGGAAAACAGGCCATACCTCTAAGGTCTGTGGTTATCACAATAGATGATGGCTATCGATCCAACTACACCGAAGCCTTTCCCATATTTCAGGAATTCAACTTCCCAGCAACCATTTTTCTTTATACTGATTTTCTTGGCGCACCGGATGCGTTGACGTACACACAAATCCGAGAAATGCACAAAAGCGGGCTGATAGATTTTCAACCGCATTCCAAGAGTCATCCCAATCTAGTGTTAATGCACGGCGATGATAGCGAAGAAGAGTACCGCCAGCGAGTGGAAGCGGAGATTGAGTCATCTTCCAGTCGCATCTCATCAATCATTGAGACTGATATGTTTTCATTTGCCTATCCATTCGGTGATACGAATGAATTAGTAATTAGCAAACTCAAAGATCGCAATTTTTCGGTTGCCGCTACCGTACAGCCAGGCACCAATCCCGCATTCGCAACACCATTTATGCTCAAGCGTACCATGATATTCGGCGACCACGATTATGAAACGTTTATAGCCTCACTACAGGTTTTTGAATCTTTGAGACTTAAAGAGTAACGGGATTATCGCCTAGTGAAAAATTTTATTTTACCTATCTCCGTCTTATCTGTATTGCTAGTAACGCAGTCGTGCGCATCATCAAATCTGACGTTCACAAATGAGTTTGTGTATGCCGACACAATACACCCGGAAAGACACTATCGTCTGGCGCAGAAAAGTCTAAAAGAAAAAGATTATCAGCGTTCACTACGCCACTGGCGCATCCTGAGCACAGTTAAACCCGATGCCGCCGAATACAAGAACCGAATAAGAATTGTCGAGGCATTGGCCGATCGCATGGCTTACCTGGAAATTGAAAAAGGGCAAAAGCTACTGAAGATGGGAAAATTAGAAATCGCAAGAATGCACTTTTTACGCGCCCTGTTTTATCAACCAAATAACGATTTCGCCTTTGGCGCCCTGCGCGAAATCAATACTGATGAGGTTACTAAGGCGCAATTGACGCATATCGACAAACTGAAAAAACAACAGGTTCAGCAATACGCCGATTCGCAATAAGTCTATTGCGCAGCGAATTTCTTCAAATTTATTTTCATCCGTATGGCTTTTTCCCGATAGAGTCGCGCATTTTCGTTTTCTGGCATCATGGAAAGAAATTCATCCCATAACAAAATCGCGCCTTCGAGATCCTGTCGACGTTGAGCTAGTAACGCGCGCTTGTAAAGACTGTCAGCGACTTCAAGAAAAAGGGCTTCCTTTTTCGCCTTAGCCTGAATGTGATCGGGTTGAAGTTCCAATACTTTGTCAAACGCCCTAAAGGCCTCTTCGTTTTGACTATTCTCAATTGCCCGTAGACCTTGTTGATAATATTGGTCGACCTCTATTTTTGCGGAAAGGGCTTCCAGTTGAAAACGAATGTCTGCGTTTCCGGGCTGTAAAGCTGTTGCACGATGTAATAAGTCTTTTGCCGCCAGTGTTTTTTGTTGTTTTTCAAGATGGCTTGCCTGTTTGAGCAAAGCATTGGTCAGCAGATGATTCAAAGCCTTCTTCTCGCTATCGGACAAAACCTTCTCGGTCAGGCTATTTTCCAACTCGTTAATGACATCGCTGTATTTGCCGAGTTCGTACAGGCTGTTTGCACGTTGTAAATCGGTGTTGGGCATCGCAGCCAGCCTGGTATCGGAATCTGCCACAGACTGCTCGCCAGGAATCCGGATTTTCTGCCCCATTTTTACGTCGCTGGGCTTTTCAATGTGGTTATAGCGAGCGAGCAAATAGAACAGCAGTGGATCATTCAAATACTGTTTTGCCAGTTTCGATAGCGAATCTCCATACTCAATACGATATTCGAAACTCTCACTTCCCAGCTGTTCAACAGGATCATCGTCCAACTGTGACAGCAGTTTGCTGGCTCTCTTATTGTTTGGACTCAGTTCAAGCGCGCCATTGAATGCCCAACGCGCACCGTTCTGATCGCCTTTCTGCAGATAAAGTATGCCCTGTTGGATATACTCTCTGACACTGGACAAAACTGGACGGTGGGATTCAGGATCTGGCGTCTGCGGAAGCGCCCCAATTTCCTCGACCTCTTCTGACGACTCCGTAGATTCTGCCGTCACGTCCAGACCTGTTTCTATTTGTGGCAGGTCAACTGGCTCGGAAGGTGACTCAATAGGAGGAACGGGGATAACACCGCAACTGCTGAGCAAAAACAGAAATGCGCCGCCAATAGGTGCGGCGACCTTGCCTCTTATTATTATTTTCACAACACAACCTCAATTTTGGTACTGCGCAACAAACTTTAGAATGGATAATGCAGCGCTACTCCCGCATTATTCGCGTTATTCTTTAATCGTGTATATTCAAGCTCCAAGGTTATCTTGCTCTTAAACACATAGCCCAAACCAGCGCCTAACTGTAACTCCAGACCTTCTCTAATGCGCGTGCCTGCGCCAGCTGGTCTTAGGTGTTCGCTATGCATATAGACAGCGCCGGCTTTTAACTTTAGATAGCCCTCCGTTAAAACAGGATAACGGTAGGCGCCGTATACAGCTACATCCCAATAGGAAAAACTGCCATTGCCCTCTGCAGACGTATAATCACCGCCATAAAAACCGTAATTTCCTTCGATTTCACCGGAAAGATTATTGTCCAGACCATAGCCGTAAAAAGCCCCGACGGTATACAGCGGTTTACGCCACTGGGGGTTGTCATCGAACACCATAGCGGTAATTTTGGGCAGTATATAGCTAACACCCTCCCGCGCCTGTGCATTTGACCAAGCAAGTGTGCACAAAATAACTAGAAAAATTAAACGTCTACTCACAACATCCTCACGAGCGATTGAATTATTATTACCACTATTCTAGCCAGTTTCCCGCCTGGGCCAACACCAGATGTTCCATCATATCGATATGCGCATCATCATCATTCAACGCCGGAATATAGTGAAACTCACTCCCACCCTTGGACAAAAAGAAATCGCGATTTTCCTGGTCGATCTCTTCCAGTGTCTCCAGGCAATCGGCCGAAAAGCCTGGGCAAACCACATCCAGTCGCTTAACGCCCTGAGCAGCAAGTGATTCGACGGTTTCATCCGTATACGGCCGCAACCATTCTTCTCTTCCAAGCCTAGACTGATAGGAAAGCGCCCACTCGTCGTCACGCAAGCCTAATCTGGTGACAAGCGCCTGTACCGTCGCTTTACAATGTTGTGGATAAATATCGCCGTGATCCGCGTAGCGCTTTGGTATTGAGTGAAAAGAAAATAATAGCTTGTCGCCTTTGCCGTGCGCTTGCCAGTAGCGGCTCACACTATCGGCGAGTGCCTGGATATAGTGATTGTCCACGTGGTATTCCGTGGCGACTCGCAACTCAGGGATCACCCGCCAGCGTTTAAAGACGTCAAACATACCGTCAGTAATAGATGCGGTGGTTGTCGCGGAATATTGTGGATAGAGCGGTAACACCACCAGTTTACGCGCATTAGCGTGAGCAAGTTTTTCCAAGGCTGTATTTATAGAAGGATGTCCATAGCGCATACCCAACTCCACCACAAAGCGGCCAGGATAATGTTTATCCAATCGTTGTTGGAGACTTTTCTGCTGTTTGCGCGAGATCAACAATAGCGGCGAACCATGCTCAGTCCAGACTTTGCTATAAGCGCGGGCAGATTTTGATGGCCGGATGTTGAGGATGATGCCGTTCAATGCGAACCACCAGATAAACCTTGGCACCTCGACAATGCGCGGATCCCACAGAAATTCTTTGAGATAGCGTCGAACAGCGCCTTTGGTAGGCGCTTCGGGTGTGCCTAAATTGGCAAGCAACACCCCGATTTTGTCAGTATTCTCGTCTCTGCCCAGCCCGGCAATATATGCTGGCATTTCGCCCCCTGTACCCACTAAATTCGGTGGCCAAGGGTACCAGATTCACCAATCGAATGACAGGTGGCCAGCAGATGACGACTTAGGCGTTACTCAGCAATGGCCGATTCGGACAAGGCCATATTGATGCGGTTGCGACCGTCTTTTTTGGCCGTATACAAGGCATTGTCTGCGCGCCCGATAAGTGCGTCCAGGCTCTCGCCTGGCTCAAATACCACCAGGCCAGAGGAAAATCCCGGTAAGCGTATATTATTGCCCTCAAACTGCAGAGTCGTCTCATTGGCGCGTTTCAATACTTTCTGCAATGCCTTATATGCACCTTCAACCGCTGTATTGGGGAAAATTACGGCAAATTCCTCACCCCCGTATCGAGCAACCATGTCGTTATGTCGAAAAGTTGTCAGCACATCCTGAGAATAACACTTGAGAACCGCGTCGCCTGCCGGATGCCCGTAGTTATCATTGATAGGTTTAAAACGATCGAGGTCGAGTATGGCCAGGGCCAGAGAATTGCCGTAGCGCTGGGCGCGACTGATTTCGTCCTTGAGCCGTTTGATAAACGCCCTTCGATTGGGAAGCGCGGTCAAATCATCGGTGAGGCTCAAGGTGGTTACCCGATTCAATTCCTCACTAAGTCGTTTGCCTTCATGCTGCACCATAGCAAGATAGCTGGATACGGTTTGAAAGTTTTCGACCAGTTGCTGGTGATCCTGCAGCACGTTTTCCAGTTCATGGACCAGTGCCTGTTTACGTTTATCAAATTCATTCAGATGATCAATATCGCGTATGGTTTCAAGCTCGGTTTCGAGCAGCTTGCCAAATTCCCGGCTTTTGTTTAGCCCTTCAACGATTTTTTCATGCGCAGTCAACGAATCCATAACCATATTCATTCCCTTCGAAACGACTCCATTTTTGACTTCATCCGTTACCTTGGAACGGGTTTCCGCAACCGATCGCTTTTGCAGATAATGTATCTTGCCTCTTGTGTTTATATCCTCAGAGGTAGTTGATCCCGGGGTCTCACTCATCCCGTAAGCTTCGAGCAAGGGCTTGAGCATAGTACGAACCTGCTGTTCTACCGCACCTTCGACTAAGGTTATTTCGTCTGCGCATTGCTCGACTGCTTCACGGATAGCATCCATTTCGACTTCATCGAGAGGAGGCGTCATGCGAGCACGAAGCAGGCTGATTTTGGTCTGGAGTTTGGTATCTGCAGGAAGATGAGTGGATATGGCATCCAAAAGAAAACCGATAGATGCCACCAGCGTATGCTCGCGGGCGCAGCATGCGTCCTCGTGACTGGCCAACATATGCCCAATCTGGGACAGAAGTATATGCCCCGAATCAGATGCGGACAGACCATCGAGCAAGCGCATAATCTTGCGCAAGGTGGCAGCCTTGAGCAAGACAGTATCTTTGCCTAAGTTCAATTTTATTGCTCCCCATCCGCCCCTGTTTTTAAAACAGCTTTTTTATTTGGAGCTATGTTTCAGATGTTTTGTTTTTATTGAGTAAGAAATACGACGAAATTGCCAACTCACAAGCACCATCGAATATTCGCTTCGATAGATGTTCGAGGATACTACGGCAATTCATGGTTATTGGGCATTATAGTAAGTAGATTTCAAAAAAAACAGCGCTATAACGGTTAACATATGTCCATATTGACCGAAAGGTTTAGCCTAACATGATTTCGGTCAGAAATGGCACCTCAGCGGCGACGTTGTCTTTGACTATCGCCTGCATCAGTGTGTCAAGATCCATGTCATAGGATTGGAGAATTTCACGGACGGATACGGGTACTTCGGAGAAATCTTTGCGGAGATTGGCGCACACAAATCGCGCCAGCCTAAAACAATGCAGATAAGCAATATTCTCGCTGGTTACCGGAATGTCAGAAGATTCACATACCGCAATGCAGGCTTGCGGAAGATTCCAGGCTTGCAACACGTGAACCGTCACCTGTTCAGGCCGGATTCCCATCAAACCGTCTTCAAGTTCTGGTAATGGCGTTTCGGGCATACCACTGACGATATGATTGAGAACCGAATACTCACGGGGAAAAAGATGCGCCAGCGTCAAATATCCAATGCTATGCAAAAGACCCGCAAGAAAACTCATCCCTGCCGTTACCCGTTTCCGCAAAGGCGTGTGCAAGGCGATGTATCGCGATACGATGGCCTCTGAAAGAGAGCTTTCCCATATCGCTTTGACGCCCACTCGTCCTTCATGTGGCGCGTGAAACTGATGGGAAAACAACATCGCCAGCGCGACGTTAACTGAATCGTCATAACCGATAACGCGGTAAATCGCATCGAATACACTATTCACATCACCTTGAAACGAATAATGTGCCGAACGCGCCAGAGACACTATGCGCGCCGAGAGTGCCTGATCCTGTTCAACGATTTCCACCAATTCATCAATGCCTGCCTCATCATTTCCCAATAGACGCAATAGTTGGTGCACAATGCCCGGCATTACTGGTAATGACTTTACCTGCTTTAATTGCGACAATACTTCTGTCTCTGCAAAAAGCTGGTTACTGTCCCGCGTCGTATCGACATCACTAAGCAAGTGATGAGTCGCCATATCGTCCGATTCCCCGACGGAGTTATCGACTTTTTGCCTATGCGCAAATGCAAAACCCTTTTTTCCTGGAAACAAGGAGGAAAAGTATTGCGCATCGACACGCACCACATGTTCCCCATCGACTATAAATTCCAGAAAAGGCCAACTAAACAGACAGCTTTCCACCAGGGTAGGAATATTCCACAGCACGCCTAATGGTGGAACAGAAGTTGTTCCCAGCGTTTGGCTATAACGTGCGATGCATTCCTGCGTAGCAAAGTCGAGTTTCCGATGCGTAATTTTTCGAATGGCATTGAGATCGATATTGGAATCTTTTGGATAGGCGCTAATTACCAGCCCTTGCGTGTCACACAATAGGCGTGTATCAATCCGGTATTGGCACTCCTGGTCACCAGCGTACTTAACGACGGAATAATTGATTTTTTGTTTTTGAAAATATTGTAATACTTCACCAATAGTCGACATAAAGTACCGCTAGTGTGGCCGATGTTAATGCGACCCCCAGTCACGCAAGAACTATCTATCTCTCCCGCATCGGGACAAAACGGCTCAGGCACCAATCAAATGATTGATCTCTTGCTCAGCTTCAATCCAATCCTGTTCCGGGCTGCCATTGGCAAATTCACGGCCCATAGCCTTGAAATACGCCGCCTCTCGGATCATTTGTTGGCGCTTATCATCGTCTACTTCAACATTAGGCTTCGTAATCCTGCTCGTTGCCCGTGGCTTGGTAGTCGTTGTCTGGCGTGTCGCCTTTACTGTTTTACCGCGCGGTTTGACTGAGGTCACTTGTGTACCCTCCTTGTAGTGAGATTCCTCTCTTAGTATAGGAACCTCTTCTCACAAATTCGAATCCGTTCGAATTTAAATTGCACGTATTCTGTCGCGACGGTCCACGTCGTCAACATTTTCACTACCACTCGTCAGATCGCGAAGCACTGATAAATGCAGTGACATATCCGCATCAAACGCCGTGTAACAACCGTCGAACCAGGTATAGGTCAGTGAAAGCGCTGACAATACCCGTACGACCATGTGATTTAGCTGGGATCTCTGAGCAACATTGCGCATGTTCCGCGCTGCCTGCTCACTGAATCTTGCATTACTGATATCAACATCAGCCACATCCTGCGCATGACTGAGCTCACTGACAAATACGGCTGGTGACACATCGACAACCGCGCTGGAACGATGCACAGATGCTGCGGATTCACCCAAGGTATTGATACAGGCGACGCGCAGGCCATTAAAGCTATTGATACGAACCCAACTGTTATTCCGCTTTTTCAATAGCGATTCTTGAAATCTTATCTGCGGCAATTCGGCGCATTGTTCTTTAAAGCCCGCTGCACGCAGCAAGAATAGAAATCCAGCGGCACTGCTCGTCAGGCGTGGTAAACAATCACCATCTACGTCAACATACAGATTGCAAACCCCCATCGCGTAACAGGTGGCCAATAAATGTTCAACATCTGCCATCGTTTGTCCATGATCGGTCAAAACCAGGTGATTGTTTTCTACAGTCGCCGTATTCAAACCCGCACGTATTTGAATGGGTTTACCAGAATTTGTCTTGCCTCGGAAAATTATGCCGGTGTTTTCAGGCGCGGGTGAAAGACGCATATTAATTGTCTCCCCGCCATCGCGTCCTCGTCCGCGGGCCTTTATGGTATTCACTATTGTTTTTTGTCTCATGGATGAATCCTTTTTTTACTGGCGATCACCTGACAAGCTCTATAGAATTGGCCCTGCCCGGCGATAATATTGCCAAAGGCACGCTATGATCTGCAGAAAACACCTAATATAGAATGTTTGTTTCGACAGCGTCGCAGATAACCTTAAGCTAAAAATTGAATTTCAAATTGAAAGAGCAAAATCTATGCTAGATAGCAAACACTGCGTACCTTGCCGTGGCGGCATCCCCCCTCTTGAGGAAGAACAGGCGCAATCTTTGCTCAAACAAGTACCTAAGTGGGCTTTGATCGATAATGCCACCAAGATTAGACGACGTTTCGCGTTTGACAACTTCGCTGAAAGTCTGGCGTTCGTGAACAAAGTCGGACAAATTGCAGAAGACGAGGGTCATCATCCTGACATCACCTTCGGTTGGGGATATGCTGAGGTCATTATCTATTCTCATAAAATTGGCGGTTTGCACGAAAATGATTTTATTCTCGCCCATGCAATTGATAAATTGTAGCCAACTCCCAATATTCCGTATTCAAACCACGACACACTCTCAAGCTAAAAATCACCTATGAATCTACTGCTTATGAAACGCCTTGAAAAAAGTGCCCTCTATATATTCACTATTTTATTGCTCGCTATGCCATTCGCTACGTTGGCATCCGGCGACGCTAAGACGCTGAATCTGACCCAACACACCGTCGGCTTTCTGTCCATTGGCATATTCGTCATCGCCTATCTTTTAGTGATGGCGGAAGAATTTACCCACATGCGTAAATCCAAGCCGGTCATATTCGCCGCCGGTCTTATCTGGGGTTTAATCGCCGTAGCCTATTCAGCCAATGGGCTAGGTCACGAAGCAGAAGCCGCCGTTCGACATAACTTGCTGGAATTTGCCGAACTCTTCCTGTTTTTGCTTGTGGCAATGACTTATATCAACGCCCTGGAAGAGCGCCAGGTATTCGATGCATTACGTGCCTGGCTTGTTAGTAAGAATTTCAGTTACCGCAAACTTTTCTGGTTAACCGGTACGCTGGCCTTTTTCATTTCACCAGTCGCGGATAATCTGACGACTGCATTACTCATGTGCGCAGTACTGCTGTCTGTTGGCGCGGATAGTCCACGTTTTATCGCTATTGGTTGTGTGAATATTGTCGTAGCCGCCAATGCCGGAGGCGCATTTAGCCCATTTGGTGATATCACCACATTAATGGTCTGGCAGAAAGGCATAGTCGATTTCTGGACGTTTTTCCTGCTGTTCGTACCGTCGGTAGTCAATTTCCTGGTTCCTGCGGCCATAATGCATTTCGCCATACCCAATATCACTCCTCAGGCAGACGGTGAAAACGTGCAGGTAAGGCGCGGTGGATTTACCATAATTTTTCTATTTTTGTTAACCATAGCGACCGCAGTCAGCTTTCACAATTTCCTGCACATGCCGCCTGTTATCGGCATGATGACGGGACTTGCCTTTCTGCAGTTCTTTGGCTTCTACTTGCGAAAAACGCATCACCGCGACATGCAATACTCTGAGGATAAAGCGGATCAGATGCTTGGAGACGTAATTGCTTTTGACGTGTTCCGGAAAATATCCCGGGCCGAGTGGGACACCTTGTTATTTTTCTACGGCGTGGTGTTATGCGTCGGGGGGCTGGGTTTTATTGGTTATCTGGCATTAGCCTCGGAAGTCATGTATGGCGACTGGGGAGCTACTACAGCTAACATCATGGTGGGTATACTTTCGGCTATCGTCGACAATATCCCCGTTATGTTTGCCGTTTTAACGATGCAACCTGACATGTCTATGGGGCAATGGTTGCTGGTGACATTGACCGCCGGCGTTGGTGGTAGCCTTTTGTCTATTGGATCTGCAGCCGGAGTCGCCTTAATGGGACAATCCCGCGGCAAATATACCTTTTTCTCCCATTTGAAATGGACACCAGCTATTGCGCTGGGCTATGCCGCGAGTATCGCTGCACACTTATGGATCAATTCCAGTAGTTTTTCAGTTCCTGTTGCTGGATAACTAAATATCTAAATTCACTAAACTAATTACATCACCCTGCCGATCTAGTCCCTGTGAATTCCCTCAGGGACAAACTCGCTATGCAGGAAAACAGACGCCTATCATTGAAAGGAGCAACGATTTTATCGATGCTCTTTCTTGGCGTCGTTTCATTAATTCTGATTTTTCTGACTACCGAAATTTATCACCAACTGGTTCTGAAAAATGAATCTCAGAATCTTTCCGCTATCATTTCGTTTGAAGCAGAGGCAGTTCGTGCCAATCATTTCAAAACAGTCAGCAATCTGTCCGAAGCGATTCAACGGGAGGAAGGATTTCGCAAAGCCTCCATCAAAGGCGACATCAACACTTTGCAACGCATCATAGAAGCGCAATATACGCAATACTATGTCACTGCAAACGTATTGGATCTAAAACATATCTATATTCTCGATCTGAATTACAAGATTATTGCTGGCTCGACTGGAAGCAAACAAATACAACTGGATTTTCCATACTGCACCTCGTTCTTGACTGCTGTGGAACAACGCGTCGGTGTTGAACATCTCAAACCAACTAACAATCTCTGTTGGTCAAATGGAAAACAACTAATGTTATCCATTTTTTCTATAGGCACATTTCGACCTGGTGGTTACCTGATGTTGGTCACGGATATCGTGGAAGATTACATGGCAATTGAACAGGAACTCAGTTTACCGATTCAATTAAGTCTTGCGGAAGGTGAAGTAATCTACACCAGTGTCAATTGGGAATCAGTAAATGCAGACAATGACTACATACTAGCGCAGTATACGGAACTCGATCTCGCAGGTCACCCTGGACTGACAATAAGCGTTGCCAGAAACTTTCATTCACTCGACTCAAGCCTATCCACACTGCGCTTTTATGCGCTGATCTTTGGTAGCCTGATCACGCTGATTGCCATCATGCTGTCTCTGTTCGTCATTACAAAAAACGCATTGATGCCTCTACACAAACTCAACTCTCATTTGCATAAACTGCAGTCGGATAGATCACTATTGGGAACCACCGTCGAGATACAGGCAAATCCGGAAATCATGCGCATAGCGACCAGTGTCAACTCGCTCAGTCATGAATTGAAGATAGCCTATAGCAATCTGGAACGTTTGGCCTATACCGATCCACTAACCGATCTTCCTAATCGCAGTCAATTGCAGAAACAGCTGGAACTATACACCCATCAAGTAGTGGAACGGCAAGTACCCTTCACCCTATTTCTAATGGATCTCGATAGATTCAAACAAGTAAATGACACCATCGGCCATCACGCTGGTGACATATTGCTGAAACAAGTCAGTGAACGCCTTCAAACCGTGCTAAGAAAAACTGACTTGTTAACACGCATTGATGAATGGGAAGTCGAAAAGGCCAAGGAAGCCGATGTCGCCAGACTTGGTGGTGACGAATTCGCAGCGATATTGCCGAGCGTGGGCAATGTGAACGATGCCACCGCAATCGCGCAGAAAATTCTGCGTGAGCTTTCCAGCTCTTTCAAAATTGAAGAATTTGAATTCAGCGTGGGCATTAGTATTGGCATCGTCATTTCTCCCATTCATGGCGCTGAGCCTAGCACCTTGATGCGCAAAGCCGATGTTGCGATGTATCACGCCAAGAATCACCAGCTTGGCTACTATGTATATGAACAACATGCGGACAACCACAGTATTGAGATACTAAGCCTGGACAAGGATATCAAACACGCGGTTGAAAACGACGAGTATGAATTGTTCTATCAACCCAAAATCAGCATGATCTCTGGTCAGGTTTGTGGTGTCGAGGCGCTTATACGTTGGAACAAAGACGGCAAGATGATATTCCCTGATCAGTTTATCACTCATGCGGAAAAAACCGGCAGTATACACATGATTACTGATTGGGTAATCAATAAGGCCCTGGCAAAGTCCAAGCGTTGGCATGAAGAAGGTATCGATTTAAGCATTGCGATCAACCTGTCTTCCAAATCACTTTACTCACGCGAAATCACCGAGCGCCTGCTTCGTCAAATAAATGAGCACTCTTTCCAACACGGTACGCTTTATCTCGAAATTACCGAATCCAGCCTCATGGCCGATCCCAAGCGATCGGCGAGTTTTCTACGGCAGATTCAAAATCAGAACATCAAAATATCGATAGACGACTTCGGCACGGGCTACTCGTCTCTGAGTAAATTGAAAACGCTTCCCGTAGACGAGATAAAAATTGATCGTTCATTTGTAATGGATATGCTTGATGATCCCAACGACGCTGTCATCGTTAATTCCATCATCGACCTTGCACACAATATGAACCTGATTGCCGTTGCGGAAGGCGTGGAAAATCAGGAGATACTGGAAATGCTGCGCGGACTCGGTTGCGATATTATTCAGGGCTATCACATGGGGAAGCCTATGTCTGAACAAGCGCTAGACGAGTGGCTGTTTAACTCACCATGGGGTCTAAAGAAGTCTTAAGGATTCACCAAATAAGCCACCAGACACATTCAGAATATAGATTGTACTTTTGTTCAATCCTATCGGCCAAAACACATATGAGAAATTGCTGGTCCGTTTCAATTCTTGTTGCCCGTTTTGATGAAGGGTCTGCATAGGGTTTGCGGGCAACCATACAGCTACCCATGGCCGTGCGTCATGCGCTGGAAAAATCACGTGAACATAGTCGAGCGGACAGAGATATCGAATCTATGCGTGAAGATGTCTCGGAAAACCAACGACGCCAGCGTCAGGAAAGGCAAGAATCGCGTGACATGCACGACATGCGTGATGCACGTGGTAATCGATAACAACCGCTAGTTGCCCGCCGTCACTTCCTTATTCCACAAGCATTCACCTCCAGACGCTTTATCGATAGCAATCAAACGCACCTGGTGAGCCTCTAATTCCGCAACGCTTGCACGTAAGACTCGTAATGGTTTGCGCTCAGCACTCAACTTCGCATAACCAGGCAATCCGTTTTCATCCACTGGATTTGATGAGGAACCGAGTCCTTCAAACGACATTGCGGATTGTCCACCGGTCATGGCCAGATACACATCGGCGAGAATTTCCGAGTCGAGCAAGGCGCCGTGTAAGTCGCGATGAGAATTGTCTATCTCATAGCGTTTACACAAGGCATCGAGATTGTTTTTCTGCCCTGGGTGTAGCTGACGCGCCATTACCAGCGTATCAATTACCTCGCAATGATCAACGACCTTACCCCAATCATCTCCTAGCAACCCAAATTCATGGTTGATAAATCCAACGTCGAATGGCGCATTGTGGATAATCAGTTCCGCGCCTTTTATATAATCCAGAAACGTCTGTGCGACGTCGTGAAAACGTGGTTTATCGGCGAGAAACTCCAAGGTAATACCGTGGACTTCCTGTGCGCCCGCATCGATGTCACGATCTGGTTGCAGGTATTGATGAAAGTTATTCCCGGTCAATCGACGATTAATAAGTTCGACGGCACCGATCTCGATGATGCGATGTCCTTGCGAAGGCTCAAGACCTGTAGTCTCCGTATCCAGCACGATCTGTCTCATCAATCCTCCTGCAATTCGTCGATGGCCTTATTCGCCAGGGCGTCGGCGCGTTCATTCTCGGCGTGACCACTATGGCCTTTTACCCAATGCCAACTGATTTGATGCCCGGTAACCAACTCGTCCAGTTGTTGCCACAGCTCGGCATTCTTAACCGGTTTCTTACTGGCGTTGCGCCAGCCATTGCGCTTCCAGTTATGTATCCATTCGGTGATGCCTTGCTTGACGTATTTGGAGTCGGTGGTCACATGGACTTCACAAGGGCGTTTGAGCTGTGCAAGCGAAGAGATGACTGCCTGTAACTCCATGCGATTATTGGTGGTCAGGGCCTCGCCGCCATAGAGTTCTTTTTCAACTTCACCATAACGCATTAAGGCGCCCCACCCTCCCGGACCAGGATTACCACGACAGGCACCATCGGTAAAAATATCCACCCGCTGCATTATGCTTCCTCCCGGGTTTCTACTAAACCGGGGCTCAACTTGCGTCGCGTCGGACGCCAGGATGTGCCGATTGGCGTCAAGGTGGATACCCGCTTGCGTGCCACTAACATATAACCTGCACCAAATGCCGGCCACGCCTTGCTGCCGATTTTCTCTACCAGCGACAGACGATCCACCGACCACGGGTAATTAAATGGCGGGCGATAAAAATAGGTATTCACGATTTCCAAATCGTAGCCCAGAAGTTGTAACCAGTCTTTCACCCGAAACGGACTGAAGAAGTAACAACACCAGGGCAACTGCTTGCCCCAGGGCATTAATAATCTGCGCGCGCCCCACATACTCCAGGGATTGAAACCCAAAATAATAATGCGCCCTTCCGGCACCAGCACGCGGTCGATTTCGCGCAAGACGCTGTGCGGATCAGAGTGCAATTCCAATTCATGATCGAGTAACACCACATCGACGCTGTCGGTGGCAATACACAGCTGCTCGGTTTTAGATCGTAAGTTAACCTTTACTTCGCCGTCGCCCAAATTGCGATCCACGATGACTTTGTGTTTGATGAGATTCTTTTCCAGATAATACGGCTGGCGATAGGCGCCTATCTGCAGAAGATGATAGCCAAAGAGCGTAGGCAGTACTTCTTCGAGGTGCATGACTTCCAGCGCCCCATAGGCCTGGCCCAATGGCGTTTGATACCAGCGACGCAACTCCCGACGGGCACGTCCAATAGACCCACACGGCGCCGATTTCCTGCGCAGCTTATCCACCAATTGTCGAGACCGAGAGAAACTTTTCAATTATCTGACTTCATTAGAAAAAATAGCATGTGTTAACAAAATCGGTTTATTATATCCCTGTTAGAATCGGTGTAAAAAATTTACCGCTGCCTGGTACCAAGCTTGCTATTTATAACCGATTAAAGAATTTCGTTACGAAACCGCTATTAAATCAAACGATAACTGATTTAATAACAACAAGTTAATTTCCACATTGCCAAAAAACCTGAACTGAAATTCTGTTTTTGTCGGTGACCGTCCGCAAGGAATATGTGAAGTAGGCGAAGTATACCAATTAATTGATATAAGCATCTGGATCAAATGAAAAAATTATTATGTAATTGCCCTAAGACACTCGCACTGGCTGCAGCGTTTTCGCTGCTTGGCGCCTGCGCCACCACTTCTACGCCGCCCGTGCCACAGGAAGATATGTCGGTTTACCAGGAAGGCCTGGACAGCTGGCAAAACGATGAGCCGCTATTCACTTACTGGATGCCAGATCTGGACCCAGCCAGTTTGACCTCCAGTATTATGCAACAGGGTACGCAGCTGTCACCGGTGGTTTCACCGCGGGTTGCCGGTAATTTGCCCGGACAAAAACCACTACCGCCCAGTCATTATGATGAAGTCGCTATTCCCTATGCCTATCCAGTCGTAGAGTTTGCGGCTGAAAATACGTTTAATAATTTGTGGGACCGCATTCGTCACGGTTTCGCCCTGCCCAGCCATGACCACCCGGGCATACAAGCGGAATTACGGTGGTATGGAAATCATCCCGAATACCTCGACCGTGTCACCAGCCGTGCCGAACGCTACATGTATTTCATCGTCGAGGAAGCGGAGAAGCGCGACATGCCGCTTGAGATTGCGCTACTGCCTATCGTCGAAAGCGCGTTTCAACCGTTTGCCTACTCTCATGGACGTGCCGCCGGTATCTGGCAATTCATTCCCAGCACCGGAAGACTCTATGGCCTGAAGCAAAACTGGTGGTATGACGGACGTCGTGATGTTATCGCCTCGACACGCGCAGCGTTGGATTTTCTGGTGCGCCTCCATCGTGGATTCAAAGGTGACTGGCTACTAGCCCTCGCCGCGTATAACTCCGGGGCTGGAACGGTTTCAAAAGCGATACGCAAAAATCAACGTAAAGGCAAGCCAACGGATTTTTTCTCACTTGATCTGCCCGATGAGACTCGCGGTTATGTTCCCAAGTTATTGGCAATCTCTACCATCGTAGATGAACCAGAGAAATTTGGAATGTCGCTACAGACCATTCCGAATGAACCTGTCCTGGCCAGGGTCGAAACCGGTTCGCAAATCGATCTGGCACTGGCAGCGGAACTTGCCGATATCAGCGTTGAGGAACTGTACATGCTCAACCCTGGATTTAATCGTTGGGCTACCGATCCGAAAGGTCCGCACTTTTTAATGGTGCCTCTGGAAAACGAGGATACTTTCCGCGAAAACCTGGCGAATTTACCTGAAAGCGAGCGAGTACGCTGGGAGCGTCACCGCATACGTCAGGGCGAGTCACTTCTGACTATCGCTGACAAGTACAACACCACGGTTGCCTTGATCAAAGACGTCAATAATATACGCGGTAATATGATACGCGCGGGTCAAAGCCTGATCATACCGGTTGCCTCAAAAAATAAATCCCAATACGTACTTAGTGCCGAACAACGACTGTCTTCTCTTCAAAACAGACAACACAGCGGCAAACAAAAAGTCACATATCATGTACGCTCCGGCGACACACTCTGGGATATATCCCGTCGCTATAAAGTCGGTGTGCGTTCACTGGCTAAATGGAACGGCCTTGCGCCAAGAGATACCTTGCGTGAAGGCCAAAAGCTGGTCATCTGGACAAAGTATGGTCGCCAGGTTACAGCAGCCAAAGAAAACTTTTCGCCACATGCCCGTACTCAGAAGATTGGCTATCGCGTCAGACGCGGCGACTCACTGGCACGCATTGCCGACAAATTTAACGTGCGTATAAACCAGGTCATGCGCTGGAACAACCTCAAAGAGGGAGTCATCCTGCGTCCTGGACAACGTCTGACACTCTACGTCGACGTGACCAGACAAGCCGGTGTATAGGCAAATCAATTGATCAAAAGCCCGGTTTAAACCGGGCTTTTTTTTGTCTTTTTTGTATGCTGACTCGCTACGCCACATGCCACTCTAACCATAGACGGTGATATACTGCGCCATCATCTGAACCCTTACGAGAGTGACAATGGCGCAATACATCTACACCATGAATCGCGTGAGCAAGGTAGTCCCACCGAAGCGCGAAATCATCAAAGACATATCCCTATCTTTCTTCCCTGGCGCCAAGATCGGCGTACTCGGCCTCAATGGTGCGGGTAAATCGACTGTGCTAAGAATTATGGCCGGTGTGGATAAGGAATACGATGGTGAAGCTCGCCCAATGCCGAATATTCGCATTGGCTATCTGCCTCAGGAACCGCAACTCGATCCTAAAAAAGACGTACGCGGTAATGTGGAAGAAGCAGTCGCCACCGTCAAAGACGCCCTGGCTCGTCTCGATGCGGTCTATGCAGCCTATGCCGAACCCGATGCGGATTTCGATGCCCTGGCCAAAGAACAACAGGAACTGGAAAATCTCATTCAGGCCGCTGACGGTCACAATCTGGAAAACGCATTGGAACGTGCAGCATCCGCATTAAACCTGCCACCCTGGGATGCAGACGTAAGCAAACTCTCTGGCGGAGAAAAACGCCGTGTTGCGCTATGTCGTCTATTGCTCTCTCACCCCGATATGATTTTGCTCGACGAACCGACCAACCATCTCGACGCCGAATCGGTTGCATGGTTAGAGCGTTTTCTTCACGACTACACCGGTACCGTTATCGCCGTTACCCACGATCGTTACTTTTTGGATAACGTCGCGGGCTGGATACTGGAACTGGATCGCGGACACGGAATTCCATGGGAAGGAAATTACTCTTCCTGGCTGGAGCAAAAAGAGAAGCGCCTAGAGCAGGAAGAGAAGCAGGAAACTGCGCGCATGAAGGCCATGAAGCAAGAGCTGGAATGGGTGCGCACGAATCCCAAGGGACGTCATGCCAAGAGCAAGGCGCGTCTCGCTCGCTTTGAAGAATTGAGTAATGTCGAAAACCAGAAGCGTAACGAGACCAAGGAGATTTATATTCCACCGGGTCCGCGTCTGGGCGAAAAAGTGATTGAAGTAAATAACATCAGCAAGGGTTTTGGTGATCGCCTATTGATCGAAAACCTGAGTTTTAGTCTGCCGCAAGGTGGCATCGTCGGCATTATCGGCCCTAACGGTGCGGGTAAGACGACTTTGTTCCGCATGCTGGCCGGACTGGAAGAACCGAATTCCGGTTCTATCGATTTCGGTGACACCGTTGATCTAGCCCATGTTGATCAAAGTCGTGACAGCCTCGACGGCAGCAAAACCGTATGGGAAGAAATCTCTGACGGCCAGGACATCATCCAGGTGGGCAGCTACGAAATTCAATCACGCGCCTATTGCAGCCGTTTCAATTTCAAAGGTTCGGATCAACAAAAACGCATTAGTGAATTATCTGGCGGTGAGCGCAACCGGGTACATCTCGCCAAACTACTTCGCCGCGGTGGAAACGTACTCTTACTCGACGAACCAACCAACGACCTCGACGTGGAAACCCTGCGTGCACTCGAAGAGGCATTGCTCGACTTCCCCGGCTGCGCCGTGGTGATCTCGCATGATCGCTGGTTCCTCGATCGTATCGCGACACACATGCTGGCCTTCGAAGGCGACGCCCATGTGGAATGGTTTGCGGGTAACTTTGCGGATTACGAAGAAGACCGTAAACGCCGTTTAGGTGAAGACGCCGATCAACCGAAGCGATTTAAGTACAAAAAGATTTCCTAAAACGGAATGTGATAAAGGTGCGAAGAACATGTCTTCGCACCTTTTTTATTTGGGCCGGAATCTGAACATGCGGTCGAGGATTTTCACGCTCTTAAAACGTTTTTCTTTATACCCGATTGATTTCGCCAACTCGTAGATAAAGCTCATCAAGGCGACAATTCAATTGCTTTTGGAATTCCTGCAATTTTTCCTTATCCGATTCTGGTGATGGCACGGGTTTTGTTTTGGCTGCGTAGATAATATGATTGTCGCTACCGGTTGTACACAAACGTATCGTGTTAAATGTCGATGTCAGCTGTTGATAGTATTGGCCACCAAATTCTGGCAATTGGTGGTGATTGATAATTAGCCATCCTTGTGGTCTTAACACGCGATGACACGCGACCAGAAAGTCCGGCTGGCTTTGAATACCCGCTTCCGTATGTGCATGATACATGTCTGAATAAATCACATCAGTGCTTTCGTCAGCTTGTGTATTCAGATAGTCCATGGCATCGGCCACATAAAGTGCAAACCTTGCGTCTTTGGGCAAACCAAAATATTCACTCGCAATATCGGCGACCAGTTGACGATATTCCACAGCAGATATCGACATTGCCGGAAACAATTTACGTAGCGCGCGAACCAAAGCGCCACCGCCGAGGCCAAGCACTGTTGCATGATTCGACGGCGCGTATAATTGCCCGATAATCATGGCGCGCATGTATTCGTAGACCAGGGACGCTGGGCGAAATAAATCTTTGCGACTTTGACCAAAACCATCGTCAAATCGCATCACCCGTTGCTGACCGAAGTCGATAACGCAGACTTCGCCAAGCTCATCACTTTGTCTGTGAACAATGCGACCCTGATAAAACTCCGCTTCGACGTCGATCTTACGGTCTTCTTCCATTACGTTTTTTTGTCCTCATGTTACCGGCAAAATAGTATTGCTTTGGAAGACGTCGGTCAAACCAGGACAGGGACTTATGTCCCTGTCTTTCTGCGCGGGTTTAAAACCAGTTGTGATAGCGTGCTAATAATGAAGAATCATACCAACAGCAAAACGTGTACAGGCTAAAGACTGGCCTGTACGCAGCGTAGCAAACCGTAGTCATACTCGCCATTAAAACTCTCGTAGACAGGCTTGAGGCGATCGTCCTCGGACATTTCAATTGCATAAATGATTTCCTGCATCACGTCTTTGTCTATCGGCAAGACATCCAGAGGATTAAGCAATCCGGCTTCGATAGCGTCTGCAAGGTGATTGTAAACCGTCGACACAGTAAGCTTGCGATGTTTGGCGATTGCTTCGGCATCCATGTCTTGAGTCAACATAAATAAAGTTTCATTGACCGTGTCGCTCAGCTTGTTATTGAGCAAATCGGGCAATGGAAACTCTTGGACTACTTTTAAAAACACTTCACCATAGCGTTGCAGTTTTTGTTCGCCAACACCACTGATAAAACGCATCGCCTCGAGATTCAAAGGCCGCAAGCGTGCCATCGATTGCAGGGTCTGGTCATGAAAAATAATATACGGCGGCACACCGTTTTGTTGGGCCAATTCGCGGCGTTTTTCGCGCAACGCATTAAACAAATCCTCATCCATGACGCGCATAGCCGATGTTTTCTTTTCCTCACGCTCCTTGCGTGCCACCGGTGTCACTGATTGTCGCAATTGCAAGGTTTCCTCGCCGCGCAATAGGCCGCGTGCCTGTTCGGTCAGAAAGATCGCGCCGTGTCGATGCATGTCGGCGGCGATATAACCCTTAGCAATTAGCTGGCGAAACACGCTGCGCCAATCTGTTGCGTTGAGTTCCTTGCCGATGCCAAAAGTCGATAACTTATCATGCGCGTTTTGTTGTATGCGCTGATCGTCTTTACCTGTCAGGACATCGATCACATAGTTCACACCAAAGCGTTGTCCGGTACGGTAAATACAGGAAAGTGCCTTGCGTGACGCCTCGGTTGCATCCCAGGTCTGCGGAGGACTCAGACACACATCGCAGTTACCACAAGGTTCGCTGCGCTTCTCTCCGAAATACGCCAGCAAAATCTGACGTCGACAAGTCGTTGCTTCACATAAACCGATTAATGCTTCGAGTTTGTGATGGGTCACCTGCTTGAACTGCTGCGCCGCATCGCTATCTTCTATCATTTGTCGCAACAGAATTAAATCCTGAAGACTATAGTTCAGCCACGCATTAGCAGGCTCACCGTCACGACCGGCACGACCGGTTTCCTGGTAATAGGCTTCTATTGTCTTGGGCAGGTTGAGATGCGCGACAAAGCGCACATCGGGTTTGTCGATGCCCATTCCAAAGGCGATGGTGGCGACGACGATCACACTGTCCTCACGCAAAAAACGTTGCTGATTTCGCTGTCTAATCTCTGCCGATAGACCGGCGTGATATGGCAAGGCGACCCGCCCCTTGCTGCTCAACCATTGCGCGACTTCTTCCACACGTTTACGTGAAAGACAATAAATGATTCCCGCGTCGTCCGCGTGTTGTTGCTGAATAAACTGCCACAGGCGCTCGCGCGCATTTTGTGCGTCGCTGATGGCGTAATGAATATTTGGTCGATCAAAACTATTGACGAAAACCTGGGCATCTTCCAGTGCCAACTGCGATACGATTTCTTCGCGCGTGCGCGGATCGGCTGTCGCTGTTAAGGCTACACGTGGCACATCAGGAAAGCGCTGATGCAAGATACTGAGCTGTTGATAGTCTTTACGGAAATCGTGTCCCCACTGAGACACACAATGGGCTTCATCAATGGCAAAGAGTGCGACCCGTGTGCGCGACAAAATATCCAGCATACGCGAACTCATCAGGCGCTCTGGCGCAATATACAGCAGCTTTAAGTCGCCATTGAGCAAAGCACTAATGGTTTGGTTTTGTGTTTCATTGTCCAATGTAGAGTTGAGATAGGCAGCGGAAATTCCCAGTTGTCTGAGTGCCTCCACTTGATCCTGCATCAAAGCAATGAGAGGTGAAATCACCACACCGGTGCCCTCACGCATTAGCGACGGAATCTGATAGCAGAGTGACTTACCACCACCCGTCGGCATCAATACCAGCGCGTCCCCGCCTTGCGCCAGTTGTTCAATAATCGCCTGCTGATGGTGTCGAAAGGCTTCGTAGCCGAAGGTCTGGTTTAGTATTGTTATGGCCTGTTGCATAGGACTGGATAATAGCACAGTCCTCGGCCAGGCAGCCGCCAGAAAGTTACCAATGTAGCGGTATGGAAAATCCCAGATTGGCGACAGCGCTATGTGTTTTATCAAGTTCGCTATGGTCGGCGGCGATGGCGAGATGCCAGTACTTTCCGCGCACCGACAGCTGATAGGCACCCGCGCCCCATATTCTCGACAGTACCAGTTGTGTGTTGCCTATTTTGTAACCAATTCCCGTATCCAGATAGGTTTGATATCGTATGGTGAAAATTTGACCAGTTGCAAGAAAACCCATGCGGCTAGCATAGGTACTGGATAACCGTATACGGGGGCGCAACTGCTGCGTCACGCGCTGATGCGATTCCTTTCCGGACATGACCGGCTGATAATATTGATAGCCGTTTTCGTCATAGCGTTTGACAGACGAATCCGCGCTGGCCTGCGTATGTGGCGCTTCCGGCCAAACAATAAAACCTAATGCATCCTGAACCGCGAATTCGATATCCAGCTGTGACAGGGGTTTCCAGCGCACTGTTACATCTGTCGCTACTCCCCATCCTGTCGGCCCCTGCACCGGACGATCGAACAAATAGTCTTCGCTATAGCTATAGTCAACGTCGAAGTTAAAGTCATAATCAGGCGCGGTGAGACTGCTGACTTCGCCACGCATGCTGCCAAGCGTAACAAAATGTGCCCGTAGCAAACTCACGCCAATATCAAAAGACAAATTCTTTTTCACGTGCATGCGACGAAACCCTCGCACACCGAAGGCGCGAAACTGGTTTATCTCCATAGCCAAGGTATAAGTACGACCATCCTCTAAAGGAAGACGATTTTTTACATTGAAAAAAAAGTCGATGGTGTCAGGGTGATACTTTGCCTGAATGTCGTAACGATACAAAAACGCATAGCCTGCGTCGCCGATACGCACACCATTTTCAATTTCCAACAAACCTTCAGAGAATTCGCCTGTCTGATGGTCGGATTGCCACTTTTTTGAAATAAAAGAAAGAGGCACAGCCTCGCTATTGGCAAACCCCTGCTGCTCAAGATACAAACTTGCGGGAGATGCAAAAGCAAAGGCGTTCGCAAACATACAGAAAAAAGAGAAAAGATAAACAAAAAGAGGACGCATCAATGTTTTTCAGTTACTCGATTAATCGAGACGACTTTTCCATTAGTCTTCTAAAAACTCTCCAGGCTTCCATCGCTATAACGAAGTAATGGGCCCAATGCTGTATTGCTAATACCGGCGACCTGAGCACCTCTAACCAGCACGCTTCCCGATACAAGCTCTCCGCTACTTCTGTCCAGGCTCGCCAACATGACGGCACCAGAACGATTAGCAATTCGAATAGTGCCCGAACTTCCAAATTGAGTAAAGGACAGATATTCATTGCCATAACGAATATTCAACGACCTGTCGGTGCCGAGTACAGGCGACTGCCTCATGTCGGCCTTGACTTCTACTTGCTGCCAATTTGCGTAGTCTGCATTTTGCGCATCGGGTACCAATAGATTGGCGACAAAACTGGCGCGTATTGCGAAGTCCTCGGTTTGTGCAGTAGTAACTCCATCGCCTAGATAGTTATAAAAGAGGCGGCCATTAAAGTGCTGTAGGCTTGTACCAGACCGAAACGTTTCCAAGATACCTTGCACTGCGATGCTATCGACGGTTGGCAATCGTGTCTCTTGCGTATACCAGCGCAATCGCATATCCATAACGACCTTATCGAGAGACATTGTTTCAGCCGTATTCGTATTTACTATACTTGCACTCAGCATCGCATCATTCAAAGCAAGAGATATAGGACGTCTGGCACCTGTTTTAGCATCAATACCGATTACAAACTCCGCTGAACTCGCATCAACGGAAAGCGTCTTGTCTACACCCTCAACTGTTAACAATAGCGACAACGGTACAGTTTCATAATTGCAAGATGTGCAACTGGTGGATACTCCAACACCTAACACCAGGCTGACAGGTCCCATGCCGTCAATCATACCCTGGTGCAATTCGATCACCTGTTGCTGATTGGTGTTCGTTATGCTGACAATACCACTA
The DNA here is from genome assembly GCA_029881255.1 of Gammaproteobacteria bacterium. Classification (NCBI taxonomy): domain Bacteria; kingdom Pseudomonadati; phylum Pseudomonadota; class Gammaproteobacteria; species Gammaproteobacteria bacterium. Next base: position 501,868 of record JAOUMY010000002.1, read on the forward strand.
AGCGCAAGATCATCTGCAAAATAGTTTTCAGGATCGGCGCCGATGTCGTAGCTCACATCAGACGTCGAGGAAAGCATATTCAACATCGCGGCGCTAAGTGCACCTATACGAGAATATGTATGACTCAATTGGCCGACGACGGTCTTAAAACGCGATTTGAGATTGTTCACATCAATCTCATTTCCGGAACCGTTTAACAACACCTGTCCAAAGTATCTCTGGTTTTCATTCCAGACATGGCCAAACGTGCGCACCGTCGACACAAGGCGCTTGGCAGAATCCACTTCATCGACAATTCCAAGCACCAACTCGGGTTCAGGTGATGTCGACGTCTTAGCGGTTTGCGCAGATTCATCATTGGGGGCAACATCGGGTGTGTAGTCTCTGACCAAGGAATCTTCAGTATTCGTCGGGAGTATTTGTTCCGGCGAGGCCTGGTCAGCAATATTCAACTTTGCCAAACCCGCATCCGCGACTTCGATAACATCGGATAGATTGATATCAGCATGGTATAACTCTAAAGCTTTCGCTTCTTCTTTTATGCCTTCGAGCAAATCCTGTACGGATAGATTGTTGGACTTGGCGTATAACTTGATTTCGCCCTGATTCCGAAGAAATTCACTACTGTAGAAGATCATCGATTCGGAAAGATTTTTCGGCTTTCTTAGACCTAACATCAGGGATGCAGAGGGCGGCATGCTATTCACAAACATGGCCTGAGGATTCTGTAATGTTGCGGCCTGCGTGTTTGTTTCAAAATTCCGAAACATTTGCCGTGCGACTGAGGCCTGCAACAAGCTCATAAGCGTTGCACGAGCATTTTCGCCGTTGAGATGCTGGAGAAGCTGTTGTCGATCGGCGAGATCAATTAGATTCGCGTGTAAAACATCGTCTCCGGCACCAATGACATCAAGCTGTTGTAACAGGTCGGTGACTTTGGCGTTGGCCTTCGCCACGCTGATAGCATCGACCACACCAGTTTCTTCTCGTCCAATATACTGCAAATACTGGCTGGCAAGATGTGAGAAAAAATGAACATTCGCCGTATTGTGGCCCGCATTTATCGCCGGAATAACGGCCTGTATCTCAAATGCTTCTGGAAGCTGAAGTTGTTCACCAAATTCAACGCGATTTCCGTCTGCATTTGAACACCCCAATTGTGTATCACAATACATGGTCGTATCAGTGTTTGAACGCACCTGCACTAAGACGGGTTCCGCAACAGGCTCGTCGAAAACGATTTCATAAAACCCGTTTTGGTCGGTAGTACCTGAACCGATCGGGGTACGTACGCCATCCGTATTTAGGCTGAAAACAGTGACGACTGCCTGGCTTAGAATTCCCTTAACCGCCTTCCCCGAGAGACGCACACTTTCCTTTTGCCCCGCACCACAGGCGCTGAGCAGCAGAAAAATCAGCAATAAACAAATACGTTGCAGGCTCATGGTCTCCCTCGGGAATAGCTGACTGAATCTTGATGTATTGTTGGTTATTTGCGAGGAAGAACAGTAAACAGGATGGGGATTAATGGGGCATTATCTGGGGATGACAAAAACGTGTAGCAGTTTATAGCAGCAGAAGAGGCAACATAGGTAATGGGCGTATGCTGCCTACACAAACGCCCATTACACAGAAATTAACGACTAAAATAGGTAGCCTAGACTCAGGCCGATATGGATACCACTACCATACGCCAAATCCATAACTTGCTGCATGGTCTGACTGGGCGAGCCCGATACCACATTTACATTGTTATCTACCAATAGTTGAGCGTAGCCAATAGATAGTGTGGTGAGAAATCCGCCTTGGGTAGCGATCTCTACACCCCCAACGAGTTGCGCGAACGGCGATGCATCCATTGTTATGTCCACAGTTTGATTCGTCTCGGAATCAGGAAGACTCACCACTACACCTGAGGTTCCAGTGCCATAAGAAATTCCTGCACCAATGAATGGTGTTGTTTGCCCTTTGGAAAACAATTGGCGATAGCGCAAGCCACCTTTCCAGCCAACACTGCTTAGGCCGAATCCGGCATCAAAAACCGAATAGGGTGAAATATATTTGTGAAAGATCGGTCCAAAGCCGACCAGGCCATTCCAACCCAGCTCCAGACTCAGCCCTGAACTGCGTTTTTCCCTGAAAGCTTCGCCTTCGGCCAGGGCGCTGCCCGCAACCAGTAAAAGTGACAAAGCCAAGATACACTTTTTAATTGGATGATACATAACACTTCCTTTTTTTAAGTATTTTGAACGGGAAGCGTAACATTTAACTCACTCTAAATTCAAATCTAACACGTTGTTATTATGGTTTTTCAGGAACAAAAGCTAATCCCAAGACTTTCCCCACTTAAACAATCACCTGCGGCCAGAATATTTCAAGCTGTGTAACTTTGTCACATACATTGCTGACAATCGGACTATTCTGGTAATCAGGTAAATGGTATGCGTCGTCTGCCCCTTGTAAAAGGAGGAATGACATGAATACGAAACGTTGTGATAGTTGTGGTTATATTGGAAAACCGACACATGATGAATATAGCAGTCTGCTGCTTGATATGTTTGCATGGTCGTTCTCTTTCATCTTGGCTGGCATTACCGGGATTATTCCGCTGGTGGTGATTGGCCCCTTGTTCTCGCTCTGGCATGCGGTAACCTTTCGGTCGCATCGCTGTCCCGAATGCGGTAATTGTGACATGCACAGTCTCCCTTCCAATCGGCAAATCCCTCGATCTCAGTAGCCGAGCCTTGGGGGACTATGAGTCCCCCATTTTTTACTCATCATCATGAGTTATTCTCTTCAACGAAACGCCACAACGAGCACTAAGTTTCTTTCGCAAACGATGTTAAGATCGCCCCTCGCTCACAGATTCGTATATTCTTCGTTTTCGGATTAATATAAACCTGAATGTTCAGCCGAGGTTTGCTATGAGTTTGCAAGATATCGTGTATCGCCAATTCAAACAGCCCAGCGGCTGGCTAGGGTGGCTCGCGGGACGCATAATGGCGAACCGTTCCTCAAACATTGAGCGAAACCTGTGGTTGCTTGAATTGTTGGATTTACAGGAAGACAATAATGTCCTGGAAATCGGCTTTGGTCCCGGCATCGCCATCGAAGCAGCACTTAAAAAAGTGACACGTGGAAATGTTATCGGCGTCGATCATTCACGCACGATGTTTGCCCAGGCCACGCGACGTAACGAGAAAGGCATAGCCGAAAAGCGCGCTCAGCTCTATATTGGCGATGTTGCCATGGCACGCGCAGCGAAGCTGCACTTCGATTACATCTATTCATCTAACGTCGTGCAATTCTGGAATGACCCAGTTACGGTCTTTCGCTCTCTCAAGCAATTACTCAAACCCGGAGGCATAATAGCAACTCTCTATATGCCAAGTCACCGTGGCGCTACCAACGCGGATGCAATTGCAATGGGGGATAATATTGTGAACTGGGCTTGTGAAGCGGGATTTGAACAGATCAAAACAGAGAGTAAAGATTTTAGTGGTAAGACTACGATGTGCGTTTTGTGTTCTTAAATATTTTTCGCTCTATTTGTTGTTTAGATGTATCTCATAACATGTAAATGCTCGATATTTTTATAAAATGTGAAAACATCTCGTCAGCGATTACAACAGTGTAATTGGACAGCCCTGAATTTACGCCTAAATAGAATTAACTCAGGCGCATTATTTTCCAGCTACGACGTCCGGAATAAGTTAAATCTAAAACTTCGGATATTTCACGAGAAAACCCGTTTTTTTTCAGTTTTCATGTGGTTTGCATCGAACAACATGCTGATGCAACTAATATCGCACTCAGCCACGGCACGAGCGATCAAATCAATAACCTGTGGTCGAGGAAATCCCTTTCTCCATGCCAGCGCCACTCTACGATGAGGCTTAATATCCGAAAATCGTCGTATCGTCAGTAGACGTTGAGCATATTTTTCTGCACACGCGGCGGTCGCAGGCAAGATGGTTACACCAACACCACTCGCAACCATATATCGAATCGTTTCTAACGAGCCACCTTCCAATGTGTTCTGCAAATCTATATTTTCGGCCATGCTGTGAAAACACTTTGGACAGATTTCCAGTACCTGCTCACGAAAACAATGTTGCGGTCCGAGTAGTAACACCGTCTCTTTCGAAATGTCGTCTATGCTTACCATGGTTTGATTGCTAAGTGTATGCGCCGTAGGTAACAAGGCAACAAAGGGTTCTTCATATAGACTTACGCTTTCCAGTCCAGGCTCATCGAATGGCTCAGAAAGAATCGCAACGTCGATATCACCATGGTACAAACGAGCGATTAGATTATGAGTGAAGTTTTCTTCTATCAACAACGGCAAGTCGGGAAACAAATCCTGGATCACAGGTATCAGACCAGGAAAAAGATAGGGGCCAATAGTATAAATAGCACCTATTCTCACTGGCATCTTCAAAGGATCACGATTTCGTTTGACAATATCTTTGATCGCATTGACTTCGCGCAGCGCCTTTTCGGCCTGATCGACGACTTGACGCCCTAACGGCGTAACGGTTATCTCCTTCGGTCCGCGCTCGAACAAAATAGCATCGAGTTCGTCTTCCAGTTTCTTGATTCCCAGGCTTAGTGTAGGCTGACTAACAAAACATGCCCTGGCAGCCTTGCCAAAATGCCTCTCTTTTGCGACAGCGAGAATATACCTCAACTCGGTGAGCGTCATTTAAATTCCCTTTGTTTACTGATCCATTCTAATGCCCGAAAGCCATTTATAGTCATTGTATTTTTCAATCATCTTATTTGAAAGAATCTATTTCAACAACTTGTTCCGATATTCAATACTTGGAATAGCGAAAATTAGCGTTTTTGTTGAGTTGAACAACATTGCAAGCTCACGCAAGACCACTGGAGGAAAACATGAGTAAGATATCGAGACGTAACTTTCTCGGCATGACAACCAAGGCAGGATTCGCGACATTATTCACGGGAATGTTCGCGCCTACTGCTACCAGCATGTTAGGTATGGGAGGACTTGCACATGCGGCAAAGCGATCTGTTAAACCTTTTACCTTTGCCGTTTTAACCGACGCCCACCTTTATGACATCAAGGACCACCGCTTTGATGGCATTCTTGAAAGAGCGGTATCAGAGGTCAACAATATCAAACCACTTCCGGATTTCCTTCTTTATGGTGGCGATCTCGGTCAGTCCGGAAAAGAGGCAGAATTGGTCAAAGGCAAAAAAATCCTCGATAAACTCAAGATGCCTTATCACATCATTCCAGGTGAACATGATTACTATCTCGACATGGGCAAGGCGTGGCGCGGCCTATTCGGCAATGAGCACTGGTCTTTTGATCACAATGGCGTGCACTTTATCGGAATGAATTCCATTTTGATAAAAGATTTCTGGACAGCACGAAATCTTACACCAAAAGAGCGCATGGGCTTGTTAGAGGAGTTGGAGTGCCACCAATGCGGCCCCTGGGGCATTGGTGAAGCACAACTGGACTGGCTGAAGAATGACGTCAAAAATCTTCCTACGGATACTCCGATAGTGGTCATGACTCATTCTCCCCTTTGGGACTATTACCCACGCTGGAATTTTCTAACCTACGATGCGCCAGAAATTCGGGGCATTCTGAAAAAATTTGAGAAGGTAATCGCCATACATGGGCATGTACATCAAGTTGTGTATAACAAGATCGGCAATATACAATCTGCAGGATTGCTCTCCACCTCGTGGCCATGGCCATATCCTCCAGTCCAACTTCCTTACCCCGAAATAAGACAAGGACGCGCAGATCCCGGTGTGTTCGAGGATGGTCTTGGCGCGCACTCCATATCCCTGGAAACGGATTTTGCTGGCATGTTGAACTATCGGGAGTTTGCCGATCTCCTGCCGGAAAAACTTAAGCGTGGCCTAAAGATCTAATATAAGGGAGATAGCATGATGAACAAAACGAAACAGATCACTTTGTTTTTGGTAGTCACTTTTATTCTAATATTCATCTCTACCGCGAACGCAAAACCGCCACGCACTGAAAAGCAGATTAAACAGGAAGAAAAAATGATGCTGGATGCGGTGGCGATGGGTGATGCACTTTGGCACGATCCTAAAATGGGTACTAATGGTTTGGGTTGCGCCAATTGTCACCCTGACGGTTCTGCCAGCAATCCGCATACCTTTCCCAAGTATCAAAGCAATCTCGGTAAGGTCGGTACACTGCGCGAAATGATTAACTGGTGTATCTCAGTTGTTCTGCAGGGTACACCTCTTCCTCTGGACAGCGAAAAGATGATTGCAATGGAGGCGTACGCCACATATACACACCGCGGCGTCATGATCTCCCCGGCGAAAGACGAACAGCATGGCGCTGTGCCCGTCAAGTCAGGACCTGGCTACCCATAAATCTCTCGTTACAGGGAGCGGCCCGGCCCGCTCTCTGTAATGTGTATGTCAGAGAGGTAAACATGACACGCTTTATTCTTTTGCTATCCCTGTGGATGTGTAACAACTTTGCCCTGGCACAGCAATGTGATGTCTCCATTCCTGCCACGACGCGCAGCGCCGACTATTTCGTCAATGACGACGGTAGCATAACTGATCTGGAAAAGGGAATAACCTGGATGCGTTGCGCTCTAGGCCAGGAATGGGATGGCACACACTGCACAGGCGAGGCGATCAGTTACGACTGGCATCAGGCACATAAGGTAGGAACAACGAGTAGACAACATAAATGGCGACTCCCTAGTCTTCCTGAGCTTGCCAGCATAGTCGAGCAACAATGTCAGATGCCACGCATCAATGCACAGCTTTTTCCTGATACACCCAATGCAGTCTTCTGGACTGCCAATCACAAACTCGGATCACAAGGCAAAAGTTATGCAATGGACTTTGCTAGCGAAGGTCTCATAATCGCAGATCAGAGTGCACGCCATCTGGTTCGCTTAGTCTACGGTCGCGACTAGACATGCGCGGACTTTTGCACGCCAGGATATCAATGACCATTCTTAACTAGATATTGCTGTTGAATCCGAATAAGAAACTGATTCGAACGCCATCTTTAGACGCCACCAGTCCGAGATTAACCGGCAAGTAGAGCTCGCCGAATTTACTGGTATGCCCAACGGTAGCTGCAATGGAACCACCTCTTAAGGACACATTTGGCCCGACCGCGAATTCCAGACCATTGGGTAAGCGCAAGCCAGTCAACCAGGATATGCTCGGCAGAAACACGCCTTGTTCTACGCCCCCGACCAGAGGAACGAGAGCGGTAATCCCTTCTGGCCCACTACTGGTTGTTAAGAATTTTCTCTCAAATTGCCATCCGAACTGGGTGATGAGTGGAGAAATGATCGAAAAATTCTCTCCCACCAGCTTTGTTGTATTCGAATCCAGATAAGTAAATCCAAAACGAGGCCCGGACAACGTTTCAGAATATGCGTTGCTGCTGAATAAAAGCAGAAGTAAGACGAAGATTTTCTTATTCATTTTTATCCTTCTATAATTATTGACCGCCAGCCTAAGCCAACGGGAACTAACGAAATTGAATATCTGTGCGCGGGCGATTATACCGCTGAAGTACAGTGATGTCATGCTCTCAGGCACGGCGTCCAGACCGTTCCCTGGATGATAAAGTTAGAAAGCGCGTCTTCGAGCTATACGGAAGAACTCGACGTTTTACAAGCCAGTCGATAATCAAGCAGCATGTAATTTCTGTTTGCCATGGAGAAAACGAAGTACTTCTGCCCGATAATGGTTGTAGTGATAGTCACCTGCCAGTGCCAGCCTATCTCGTGGACGAGGCAATTCAACCTTAAGTATCTCGCCTATTTTCGCCGCCGGGCCATTTGTCATCATCACGATACGGTCTGAAAGCAAAACGGCTTCATCAACATCATGCGTGATCATAATGACCGTATTGTTGAGCGCATTTTGAATCTCAATCAGAGAATCCTGCAGATGCGCACGCGTAAGCGCATCAAGTGCACCGAAAGGCTCGTCCATGAGCAAGACCTCTGGTTCCATGGCCAGCGCACGGGCTATTCCAACCCGCTGTTTCATGCCACCTGATATTTCGTTTGGTCGTTTGTGCATGGCATGAGTCATATGTACCAGTTCAAGATTGTGTTCTACCCATTCTCTTATCTGCTGTTTAGTTTTCGTTTTTCGAAACACCTGTTTTGCTGCGAGTGCTACATTTTCGTATGCCGTCAACCAGGGGAGTAAAGAGTGATTTTGAAAAACCACTGCACGCTCAGGCCCCGGCTCGTTTACCTCTTTTCCCTTTAGGATCACCCCTCCTTCAGTGGCCTTATACAGACCTGCTACGATGTTTAGCACTGTTGATTTCCCACAGCCTGAATGTCCTATAAGGGAAATAAATTCGCCTTTTTCTATCTTCAAATTGATGGAATCAAGCGCCTTAAACACACCCTTAGGTGTTGGAAACGAAATAGAGACATGTGATATGTCCAGAAACGGATTTACCATGACTTGGTCCTTTCTATATCTTGCTAACGTAGTTCTGCGGTTTTATCCCAGCTCACCCATTTCTGAAGGCTGAGCATAACCCTATCCAAAAAGAAACCAATGAGACCAATAACAACAACGGCTACCATTATGCGCCCCAGAGAATTTGACGAACCGTTTTGAAATTCGTCCCAGACAAACTTGCCGAGCCCAGGATTCTGCGCCAACATCTCCGCCGCAATCAGTACCATCCAGGCAATACCTAGCGATAGACGAAGACCAGTAAACATCATTGGTATAGATGCTGGTAAAACGACTTTGTATATATGAGTAAAAAAGTTCAACTTGAGAACTTTGCTTACGTTGACAAGATCCTGATTGATACTGGCGACGCCTACAGCGGTATTTATCATCGTAGGCCAAAGACAACAGAGCATGACCGTAAACATGGAGTTTAGATACGATTTCTCAAACGCAGGATCATCACTGACATAAAGCGCACTGACGACCATGGTGACTATAGGCAGCCATGCAAGAGGAGAAACGGGTTTGAAAATCTGAACGATAGGATTTATCGCCGCGTATACATTTTTATTTAACCCACTGAGTATACCGATGGGAATAGCAATAATAGATGCGAGAAAAAATCCACTCAATACGGTAAACAGACTTGTCCATATCTGATCAAAAAAAGTAGGACTTCCCGTATAGGCGCGTATTTGCGTCTCTGCATTTGGATTCTCTGCGAGTTTCCTGGCATTGCGTTCTTCCTGTCTTGCGTAGAAAGCTGCCTCTTTATTCCGCGCCGCATTGTGCTCATCAACCAGAGAACTGAATTGACTCAACACTGCCGAAGGCCCTGGTACGGTGCCGAGCGATGTTTCGATTTTTGGCGCGCCACCGGACCAAATAAGCAAAAATATTAATATACCTACCACGGGCAGCCCCAGACTCTTAGCCGTTTCCAGTAGCTTTTCTCTCACAATGCTCCAACTGGGAACGGTAAAGGTTTGCGAAGTCCAATTGAACTTCGCACGCAATAAATTGATCACCTGTTCTGTCATAGCCTAGCCTTCTTATATCTTCGTATTACCGCTGATGCCTATCTTGAACTGATCCAGATAGTGATTGGGTTTTGTTCCGTCGTAAGTTATGTTGTCAATAAAATGCGTCTGTGGAGGACGGAAGCCGCTTTCTGATTTGAACTCTGGAAAATCGCTTGCCTTCGCTTTTCCTTCCTTTATGAGTTCTTCAGCCGCTAAAGCGTAGATATCCGGGCGATATACCTTCTTCGCCACATCCATGTACCAGCTATCTGGCTTGTATTCAGAAATCTGTCCCCATCTACGCATTTGAGTCAAATACCAGATTGCGTCAGAGAAATAAGGATAAGAAGCATTATATCTAAAGAAGACATTGAAATCTGGCGCCTCACGTTTATCACCTTTTTCATATTCGAAGGTTCCCGTCATACTATTGGCAATTACGTTATAGTCTGCACCCACATAGTTGCTCCTTGAAAGAATCTTTACCGCCTCTGAACGATTTTTGTTATTGCTTTCGTCCAACCACATGGCGGCACGAATCATGGCCTTAACCACACGAATATGCGTATTGGGGTACTTGTCTGCCCATTCCTTACTGACACCGAATACTTTTTCAGGATTGTTTTTCCATATTTCATAGTCAGTAATAACAGGTACACCAATTCCCTTGAACACAGCTTGCTGATTCCAGGGTTCACCAACGCAGTAGCCAAATATCGTTCCGGCTTCCATAGTAGAAGGCATCTGTGGCGGAGGCGTCACTGATAACAATACATCGGCCTGGAGATTACCGCTGACATCACCTTTGTGTGGTGCATAATAGCCAGGATGCAGGCCTCCCGCCGCGAGCCAATAGCGCAATTCATAATTGTGTGTAGAGACCGGAAACACCATACCCATTTTGAATGCCTTGCCCTGCTTTTTATAGTTTTCAACTACCGGCTTTAACGCATCTGCCTTGATTGGATGCAGCGGCTTTCCATCTTTACGCCTGGCAACATGTAGCTTCATTTCGTCCCATACTGAATTTGAAACAGTAATAGCGTTGCCGTTAAGATCCATGCTAAACGCGGTAATTATGTGCGCCTTTGTGCCAAATCCTATTGTTGCGCCCAGGGGCTGGCCGGCCAACATGTGCGCCCCATCGAGCTGTCCGTCGATAACGCGATCTAATAACACCTTCCAGTTTGCTTGCGCTTCTAAAGATACAAATAATCCCTCGTCTTCAAAGAATCCCTTTTCATAGGCGACAGCAAGTGGTGCCATATCGGTCAGCTTAATAAATCCGAATTTCAAATCTTCTTTCTCTGCGGGCCCTACTTCGGCGACAGCACTTGTTGTGATCAAGGCAACGATTAGCCAACTCAGGACCAATAAGCTATTCAGTAATTTTTTTCTCTTATGCGAAAAGGTAGTGCACTCTGCGACTTTCATACTATCTCCGTACATCGTTTTGCCGTTTGTTGTTACCAGAAAACACCATGTTTTCCTGCTTGTGGAAAACACATCGCACAGTCTGTGCCAATTATCTAAACTCCCGTTTAATCAATAATTTTAGAGGAATCGACAAATACGACTCACAAAAATTGCGCGATAGTAGTGCGCAGTAATTGTAGCTTGCTGCAAAACGATGCGGCCCGATTTGACGATCGCCATAATCCACTTGGGACGAAGCTTAGACAAATACGACATTGTCAACAATGTCTTCCTTTAAATAGAAGTGAATCGAGTAGCGAAAACTTTAGAAAAATTCATTTCTCTAGCTAAATCAATTGCAACTATACTGTCGTGACGGTTTTTTTCGTGATGGCACAGGGATCGCAATTTACGACTCGAGGTCAACACAAATTCATTTCGTTAAGGAGAAAGACTATGGAAAATCTAAACACAAAAAGCCGCATCTTTCGCGTAATTCTAGGCAGCGCAATGTTACTCAACATGCTTACCTTATCAACAGATGCAAACGCTATTGCCGCCATGACAGGGATGGCATTTTACTCGCTGATGACTGCATTAATCGCATGGGATCCGCTTTACGCAGTCGCTATATCCATTAAAGAAACACTTTCGACGCCAACTTCTAAGGAGGCTTTATTGAGAAACTAGCAGTCACTTTACCATGCCATGTAATTTACCTTCCTCTCACCAAAACTATCCGAAATGCACCAAAAAGTGCATTTCGGCTTTTTTTGTGTCCACTTGAGTGCACTTTTCTGCCAATACTCAGGAGCGAAGCGCCTCAAATCCAAGCTCTTTTGCGTTAGCACTATTTTGGTACGCTATTTGAAATATACGGAAACATGAACGACTTTTCGAACACAAAAATCGATATAGATGCTTTACTGGAGGCATGTCATGTCGTCAGTAATGTAGCGACTCCCCAAGAGTCGATCAGCCAACTTCTCGCTATACTGGTTAACTGCGTCGGTCTTGAAAAGGCCAGAGTCTTAATGCCCGACGAAAACAGGACCTACAGGGTCGTCTATCAATATGGCCTAACCCCAGAAGAAGAACGCATGGCTATATACAAATTTGGCGAAGGTATCACCGGCCAAGTTGTTTTGAAAAACAAGATTGTGTTGATTCCAGATGTGAAGGATGAACCACGATTTCTTGGAAAAATAACTGACATCAGTATTTTCAATCAAACTAAGATCTCCTTTATTGGCATTCCCATAGCGATGAAAAGACAAGGTGTCTGCGTACTTTCCGTGAACCGGCTCAACGCAGATAGCCCGGTCCTGGAAAATGATTTGATTGTTTTGCAACTGTTCTCTGCGTTTATAAAACAGGCCTTGGAAATTCACGAGTTTTTACTACTAGAGACTAAACAGTTACAAGAAGAAAATCGGCAACTGAAGTACAGCCTGAGCCGTCGAAGACAGGATATTATCGGTAGTGACCCAGCGTTGTTGCATGCTTTGGAAAGCGCCAGACAAAGCGCCAAATCAAACGCATCAGTGCTTTTGATGGGCGAGTCAGGCACTGGCAAAGAGCGCTTTGCTCAGTATATACATCAAAAAAGCCCACGCTGTGATAAAGAGTTTGTCGCGATTAATTGCGCGGCCATACCTAATAATCTTCTGGAATCCGAATTGTTTGGTCATGAAAAGGGCGCATTTACAGGCGCGGATAAATTCAAGATTGGAAAATTTGAAGCGGCTGACGGTGGCACGCTATTTCTTGACGAGATAGGCGATATGAATGCCGACGTACAGGCCAAGTTACTTCGGGTGCTTCAGGAGTCTGAAATTGTACGACTAGGTTCAAATAAGGTCAGAAAGGTCGATGTTCGAATCGTTGCAGCAACTCACCAAAATATTCAGGATGCCATAGGCAAGGGTCGCTTTCGCCTGGATTTATTCTATAGGCTAAATGTTATTACCTTAAAATTGCCCGCACTGAGAGAGAGAAAAGGTGATATAGCCTTGCTGGCCCGCTTCTTTTTAGAACGCGCGAACGCGAAGTATGGAAAACATTGTCGCTTTACCCAGGAAATTTTGAAAACTATGAAAGACTATTCCTGGCCAGGAAATATTCGGCAATTAGAGAATATTGTGGAACGTTGCGTAATACTGAGCGAAAGAGAGGAAATCGAGCATTCCTTGCTCGCCTCTGGACTAGAAGAACCCGGGACGATTAGCTTACAGACTGAGCGAAGCGAACAACAACACAACGACTTGTCAAGGCCGTATCGACCGGCCAATCACTTACCCAGAGAGAGTATTGTGCAGGCGGTAAGAAATGCCCATGGCAACAAAACACACGCTGCGCGAACATTAGGAATTTCAGCTCGTCAGCTGCATTATCGAATTCAAAAACTTGGCATTATAGAGAGTGAGTTTTTGTAGTGAGAATTGACTTATGCTTGCTTAAATTTGAAGTCGCTATTAAACCGAGCAACGTCGACAAATTGTACGCCCTGCTTGACCAGCAAGTCGTCAAATGCATTGGTAGGAATAGGTTTGCTTATCCAGTATCCCTGGCCGAGCTGACAGCCCATGGTTTTCAGGGCATGATATTGATCGCCTGTCTCGATACCTTCTGCCAGCGAGGTTTTTTCTAAGGACTCGACCAGCGCCAGTATCATGCGAACTATGGCGGTGTCTTCCACTTCGATTGCGAGGCCATCGACAAAGGATTTATCTATCTTGATTTTATCCGCTGGAATGCGTTTCAGATAACTGAGCGACGAGTAGCCTGTACCGAAATCATCAATCGATAGTCGCACGCCTAATTCCTTCAGACACCCTATCGTCTTGACTGACATTTCCGGGTCACGCATCGCAGCGCTTTCTGTAATTTCCAGTTCCAATCTGGCCGAGTCTATGCCGCTATCGATAATGGCGCAGGAGACTTTTTTCACCAGGCTCGGATCACTAAACTGTCTCGCCGAAAGATTCACCGAAACCCACATATCGTATCCTGCCACGTTCCAGCGTTTAAGTTGCTTACACGCGGTATTCAACACCCATGCACCGATCGGAATTATCAGGCCGGAGTCCTCCGCTATTCCAATAAAGTCGAGCGGTGAGCGAAAAGATCCATCGGGCAATTGCCAACGCAACAAGGCCTCAGCCCCTACTACGCGCCCACTACTCAACTCGACAATCGGTTGATAGAACAATCGTAGCTCTTCATTATTTAATGCATCACGCAGTTGATGCTCAATCTCCAAATGGCGGCGAACATTGTCGCCCAGTTCTTCTGCGTAGACAGCGAAAGCACTACCACCCCTACGCTTCGCTTCATACATGGCCGTATCAGCATGTTTTGTTAAAGTCTCCATATCGCTGCCATGATCGGGATAAACGGCGATCCCTATCGACGGCGTTACCTGTAATGTCTTCAAACCAACGGTAAGTGGTGCCTGAAAAACATTCAGTATACGATCAGTAACTAAAGCAGATGCAGCCGTATCACAATCATCCAGAAGTACGACAAATTCATCCCCGCCAAAGCGCCCGATAAAATCACCCCGATGGATCACGCTTTGTATTTTCTCAGATGCCGCAATGATTAACTGATCGCCGACATCGTGCCCGAAAGCATCATTGATGTTTTTAAATCGATCCAGATCAATAAATAGCAGGGCAAAGCGTTGTTTTAAATCCCTCGCATCTACAATTTTTGCCGGAATCACCTCATCTATAAGGGCACGATTTGCCAGACCTGTCAGTGGATCTTGTCGTGCCTGATTGAACAACTCGCGACTGTAAAGCTTTTCCCGTTGTGTCACGCGATAAGCGCCGACGCAGAATGCGACTAGTCCAATAACCAGACCGATAAACACAGGCGCGTTATGACGCCACCATTGGTTAATTGAATACGAATCCGGCACAGAGATGTACGCATACATTTTCGCATCCGACAATTTTGTAAACGCGCCTATGCGTTGCCCATCCTCCTCAGACCATGGCGAAATCCCACCGAACACGCCCGAGGAAATCCCCGGATTATCCGCTATCATCTGGGCAGCCGGCCCTTCAGAAATTCTGTCATAGGCTTTTACACCAGGCGGAACTGGCCAACGCGCTTGTTGATATCCATCTTCTCGAAGTAATCCGATATAGCTTTGCGGCGGCACCGGAAGCTTTAGCAAAAATGTACTATTTGGATCGAGTGGAATTGCAGCCTGAACTACAAACTTTGGACTTCCGTCTGCATTGCGAACCACCCGCCGGAAGGCAAACCGCCATTTTTGCAAGGCCTTGCCGAACTCGGGTCGCCCGATAGTAAAGCGCTCCGTACTTGCCATGTCAGCCTTCAACTGCGCAAAGTAATCTGGAAGTTTTCTAAAGTCTGGTAAGGGCTGGCCGGGTGCTGTTGCTGTGTTGATCAGCATTTCGCCGGAAGGAATAAAGATCGCCATCGCGCCGATCTCAGGGTGTAGTTTTTGGAAGTTGACCAGATGCTCTCTTGTCTTTTCAGGGGACCGTAATACATTAGCATGATCTAATATATCTGCCAGCGGCACCAATCCATTACCGACGTCGTTAAAAAAGGACTGGGAAGCATAGGCAAGAAAGCCGGATAAAATTGTGAGATTTTCTTTGATATCGTGCTGTTCTCGTGACCAGCTGAACATACTGAACCCTGTCACCGCCAGGGCACTTAAAATAGCAAAGGCAAATAACGCCTTACGTAATGCCAGCGAAAACGCGGTGTGCAGTTGTGACGACATGAATGAAATTTCTATAGTTTTATATACATTTGTATATCGTCTGTAGAAATTAAAACTAAATAGATTTTATTTAAATAAATCAATTAGATTGGGTAAAGATTTTACTGTCGACCGGGCATCCTCAGCTAGAAACCCGGACAGGAATTGCATCCGTATATCTCAGTTTTTTCGCCGAAGTCTACATGGGCTACGCCGCCTGCGCGAATTTCCCACTGGCAGCTTTTGTCATTGAGCTGACACTTGCCGCGCACAAAACATGGTAAGAATTCGAATTCATCGTGCATTGTCTCTGCGCTAATAACTTCTGCCTTGTCGAAGTACGACTGCGCATCCGCCTTGCTCAAATTAAAATCAGAACAAAACTCAGCCTTGTTCTCGTCTGTTCCCGCCTGATCAACACTGACAACGGCTATTCGATTGTTTGTATCAAGAGACTGGGTGCACGACGCTACCAGTAGCAAACCGAGAAAAACGATTAAATTATTCATTGTTCACCAACTGGCAGTTTCACCTTCCGAAAACTGTTTGTACGACACTTCCGGGTGTCGATACACATCTAAATTTTGTAGAGATACAACTTTCTCATCGGAATTGAACTGATATCCCTTCTTCAAAAATATTCATCGCTAAGCTATGTTAAATCGGCGTTTTCCTTGTTGCCGCGACCTGAACTAAAACGCAGCACCAAATAACCGAATACCCCGGAAAGAAGCGACCCCGCCAGTATTCCCAATCGATCATCAATCGCATATTCCGCGCCCTCTTGCTCAAAGGCAAGAGAGCCGATGAACAAACTCATAGTAAATCCGATTCCGCACAGCATCGCGGTACCATAGAGCTGTGTCCAGGTAACGCCTGTCGGCAGTTTTGAAATTCCAGTTTTGATTGCCAGCCAACAAAACCCGAATATGCCGACTTGATTACCCAGAAACAGCCCCAAGGCCACGCCTAGTGGAACGGGATGTAGAAAGGAATCCAGCGTAAGCCCGTCAAACGGTATCCCCGAGTTAACAAAGGCAAACAGCGGCAATATACCGAAGGCAACACTCGGATGAAGATCGTGTTCTAATTTTTCAAGCTGGGTCTTGGATTCTCCAGGCGCCTTTCGGTACGGGATAAAAAACGCTGTCAATACGCCGGCTAATGTGGCGTGCACGCCAGACTTGAGCACGGCAGCCCAAAGCACCAGCCCAACCAAGATATACGGGGTTAAACCCAACACCCCTCTACGATTGAGCAAAGCCAAGGCTATCACCGCAGCCGTTGCAACAAAAAGTGAGGATATCGACAGATCGCTGGTATAAAACACCGCGATAATCACAATAGCGCCCAAATCGTCAATGATGGCCAAGGCCATTAAAAACAACTTGAGTGCCTGCGGTACACGGCTGCCGAGTAGCGCAAGCACGCCAAGCGCAAACGCGATATCCGTCGCAGATGGAATTGCCCATCCTTTCATGGCAACAGGATCACCCCAGTTTATTGCGGAATAAATGATAGCGGGAACCGCCATACCACCGACGGCGGCAATAATCGGCAACACAACGCGAGAGGGATCTGATAATTCGCCACCCAGGACTTCGCGCTTTACTTCCAGACCGATGAGAAAAAAGAATATCGCCATGAGACCATCGTTGATCCACAGCAATAGAGGCTTGGCGATTTCAAACCCACCAAACTGGATCGCCACGGGTATGTCGAGTAAGGCGTCATACCAGGCATCGATAGGTGAATTTACGACAGCCATCGCCAGCACAGCTGCAATGAGCAACAATATGCCGCTGGCTGCCTCCAGTTGTATAAACGCTTTGAGCTTTTCGGTGACCATAGGAACACATTACCAGTTACGCAAACCAATTAACATAAGGCCAATTAGCGGTAATGCAATGTCTAGTACCTGATTAACTAAATCAGATAATTTCCATACTAATAATGTGTCAGCAAAAAATTCGCACATGAAGCACACTCATACATGGCTCAACATGTGACATGTGGAAATGCAAAAGGCTGAATCTGGTTCATTCCGCGAACCGATGTTTCAGCCCCAGCATAAATATCTTTACATAAGATAAATTGAGATTCCGACTCCCGTTCCAAATTTTGAATCCGTTACAGAAGCATCTGTGCTTTCATATTTCAGTGTAAGTCTTGCAATTCGCGCAAAAATGTCTAAGGAAACAGAGTCTGATAGAAAATATGAAACGCCACCACCGAAGTTAAACGCAAAACCATTGAAGCGCGCGGAACTCCCTTCTACACGTCGCTCAACATTTGCCATAGCAACCGATCCAAATAGTTTGATATTGAAATTACTGTTGATTCCTATTTGATAGGCGACCAAGGGTCCAATAATTTTTGATACACGCTCGCTCTTAATTCCTTCAGACTCAAAAACAGTCGAACCATAATTCCAACTCGCTCCGACACCGACATTTTTTAGCGGATAAAAAAGTAGAGCCGTAGAAGCATATTTTTCAGTCGAAACAGATTTGGGTAAGCCTGTTGTCACAGTGTTTGAGGATTCCAATGATAAATCCAGATCACCGCGAATCTCTGTCGTTGTTGACTCTATATCTTTCGCCGATACCACCCCAGAAAAAAACACCGCCACAATGACGGCAATTTGTACGTATTGTTTTTTCATTGCTACTTCCAATTATTTTGATTTAGTTACTTGGTGATTATTATTTTTGCGTTTCCAGGTTGATTTCACCGCTACAGCAGTCAGCAATGAAAATCAGACTACAGATCGGTCCCCCAGAGAGCGTCCCCGAACCGCCCCCGGATTTAATAGAAATTCCCCGTTTTTTTCAAGAAAAACTTCCCACAACACCGAAAATAAAAAGCCGTGTCCCCAATTGGGGCCACGGCTTCATATACTTACGCGTGTTCGTGTCTGGTTTCTATTTCACCTCACTCAATACCGCTCGCTTCTCACCAAGGTCTTTAATCAACTGACTTTCGATCAAAGCTAGCACTAAAGGCGTAGATGCAGGCGTATGGCCCAGCGTTTTCGTCAGTTTGTCATCACATAAGTTCACCTCCTCTCTCCACAAATACGACATCTCCATCACGCCACGAAACATCACCGAAAAATAACTAAACACACGCATCAACCACCACGGATAACCGGTCACCTTTACCGATAGTCCGGTAGCCTGCGTAATAGCTTCAGCCATATCGTTAATGCTTGCGCGATAGCCTTTGTAGTGGAACACGTTAAATTTTTCCAGGGCGTCGCTTTTCATTCACGGAAACCTGGCTCGCAAGATTTCTCAATTCTTGTTTAAGAATCTCTGGATCAGTTACTGTATCTATTAGAGTTGTAAGCCGGCTATAAGCTGCGTCTAGTGTCAATGCCATTTTGTTTCACTCCCTTACTCACATTTCCCGAATTCGAACTTGGCTGTATGTTCAGTTACTGACGACCGAATACCGAAGGTCTTATATGTGACCAACGCTTCTTTAAGATCGTCAATTATCTCTAACCTATGCTGGCTAAGTTCTTGCGGGATACGGAAACTCTCCAGTGTCCATATCGTCTCACCCGCCCCTCCACGAACACTGCTACCCCTGTGTGATAGCACGACATCTAACAACGTTCCTTTCCAATAGAAGGTAAAATCATGCACGTTTGAGTACTCTTCGCGCCCGGCGTGCATCCAGCGAAGGTAAACATCTTTCTCACGATTGATCGTCCAATCTGGCTTGTAGTGCCCCTTCATATAGCGTTTATCTATTTCTTTTAGCCCATACTTGACGATGTCTTCTTCTGGAACAAACTCATTGACGAATCCCATTTTTCGCCGCTCCTTTTTCAAATCTGTCCTGAATGTTTTCATTTAAACCACTAATCGGTAATTCATTCCGATCTAGTGCTCTCTCACTTTCACCCGCATACTGCGTAGAAAGGATAAAAAATATCTAATACTCAAAACGTTCCCACTGTTTTTCACCCAACCCACAGTAGCTAGCTTCAATTTCGATTTCAAGTTAACACGTAAGATTGTAATTCCTATTTAATAGCTGCGCTGAAACCGGTGGCTGACTATTAATCGTTTGGACTAGAAGATGTAAATTTCTTTGATGCCCCGGCTTCTCGTATTCACTGGTATTTTTGTCTAAGTGGGGTTTAAGACCAGTAAGCAATACCAAAAGAAAAAAACTATCAACTTCCCGCTTACTGATTTCACTACTAAACGGAAAATCCGCGTATCGATTTAAAGAGTGATTGGTAGGGACTCGGAAATCCAAAGACGTCAAGACAAGGTCTGCTTTCACAATAGATGGCTGGTTTTCGTCGCCACCGTTAACCGCCGAAGTCGATGAATGATAATTTCTTAGTAATGCAAGATCCGACCAAAAAAATACCGCCACCAAACTCAATGTAAAAATTAATCGAAGCCACTTTCGTGGAACAGTCCTTTTCATATTAATTTACACTCACTGTAAACGTATTATTCTGTTTTAATCACCCGCACTGCTTTGAGTCTTGATCAGAGCTAGATCAAACCCGGCAATGCAACTTCTTGTTGATTGAATGGTAATCAGGTGACGATTATTGACATAACGGCAACAGAATTGATCTATTTTGCCTATGCTTCGTACAGCCTGTTTGCTTGCTCGGTTCTTTCGTAATACGTGCTGTCTGGTAGCTCCAATATGCGAGTAGCTTAAATAAACGCTAGCTAGGAACCTACCAAACAATACTCGAAACCGCAAAAGACTAACGACCCGCTGATGTTATTTAGGCAACACGTCTACTTGAAGCAGCGTAGTGCCGAATAAAAACGCAAAGTTAGGTAATGCAGCCCTTGGACCAAAGTCAAAGCCTCTGCGACGGCAAGACGAAAATCTGGGTGTTCGACAAACTGGTAGAATTGAGTATTATTGAGTACGCGTACATTGTCACCGTTGGCAACCATTGCCTTCACGATTCCATCCGCACCCACGCCGACGTCGTTTCCAGCGTCAAACCTGCCACTGTACAACACTGTTACCGAACCCTCGGCATGCACCGAAACCCCGCTAGCAAGTTCTTTTAAATAGGCCTTTAATGCTTCGGGATCGGTATACGCAGATTTATTTTGATTAAGTAAGTCTATCGCTGCTTGTGCCGTCGATGCCATTCCGTATCACTCCTTTACTCGTATTTTCCAAATTCGAACTTGGCTGTATGTTCAGTTACTGACGACCGAATACCGAAGGTCTTATATGTGACCAACGCTTCTTTAAGATCGTCAATTATCTCTAACCTATGCTGGCTAAGTTCTTGCGGGATACGGA